>JBNMJG010000323.1:0-2175 GCA_050873705.1 Coprococcus sp.
ATATATTGTTTCCCATACACAGGATCAGCTGGCAGCTTATGATCCGAAGGATGTAGAGTTTGCTATGTTTTTCCCGGAAGCCCATCTGATCGGTGCTGTTTCAGCAAGAAAAGCTGACAGTGCATTGAAGATCGGACCACAGAGTGTTCTGGGACAGGATACAGCAGTCGGCGGCAACTTCGGTGCATTTACTTCGAATCGTACAGGCAACGCCATGAAGGCCATCGGATGTGATGCTGTTTTAATCGGTCACTGTGAGGAGCGCCGTGATAAAATGAGTATTATTGCTGAAGGCGGCGGTACAGATACAGCAGCTGTCAACCGGATCCTGAACAAGGAGATCAAGGCAGCTATTGCAGCCGGTCTAGATGTGCTTTACTGTATCGGAGAGAATGCCGATGAACAGCCAAGATGGCAGGAAGTTTTGAAGGAACAGCTGACAGTGGGGCTTGAAGGCGTAGACAAGAGTAAAGTCACCATTGCCTATGAGCCTGTATGGGCCATTGGACCTGGCAAGATTCCGCCGGATGCAGATTATATCCGGAAGATTGCTTCTTATGTCAAGGAAGTGACAGATGGCATGGATGTTGTCTATGGCGGCGGCTTAAAGACAGACAATGCGAAGATGCTTGCATCTGTCAAAGAGATTGACGGCGGTCTGATCGCATTAACAAGATTTTCAGGAGAGATTGGTTTTTATCCGGATGAATATCTGGAGATCATTAAGACTTATCTCGGATATTAATTCACAGTACATATCGTTTACAGACAGAATTTAAAATGGAGGTTTTTTAGAATGGGCAAGAAGAGCAAAGGTGCTGATTTTGTCGGAAAGATTCCAAAGGGTGTCTGGCTGCTGATTTCATTAGTAGTAGCATTGATATTATGGACAGTTTTATCAATCATCCCAAGTACATCCAGATGTTTTCCGAATGCGATTAAAGTTTTTGGTTCCATCCAGACGATGGTTTCAAGAGGTTTACTGTTCAAGGATATCGGAAGCAGTTTGATTTCCGTATTACTTGGTTTCCTGATCGGTTTCGTTACAGCCGTTCCGGTTGCGTTCCTGATGGCATGGTACAGACCTGTAAGATTCATCATTGAGCCATGGATCCAGTTCATCAGAAACATTCCACCACTGGCTTACGTACCACTGGTTGTTATCGGTGTTGGTGTCGGTCGTACACCTCAGGTCATCGTTATCTGGCTGGCTACATTCCTTACAATGACAGTCACAATTTTCCAGGGTGTTATCAACGTGGATGAGACATTGATCAAAGCTGCAAGAGTACTTGGTGCAAAGGATTCAGACCTTTTCGTTAAGGTTATTTTCCCAGCAACAACACCATTTATTATCACAGCTATCCGTCTTGGTATTTCAACAGCCCTGACAACACTGATCGCTGCCGAATCAACAGGTGCAGTTGCCGGTCTTGGTATGCGTATCAAAGCATTATCTAACTCTTATGAAACAACACCAATGCTTCTCTACATTATTATCATCGGTATCATCGGTATGCTGGCAGAGAAGATTCTTAAATATTTTGAAAGGAAGTTAACAGGATGGCAGGAAAAGAGGGAAATATAAAAGTCAGTATTCGTAATGTCGTAAAGAAATACGACACACGAAATGGTGAAATGATCGCTTTAAATGGTGCCAATCTTGACATCATGGAGAATGAGTTTATCTGTGTTATCGGACCTTCCGGCTGCGGTAAGTCCACACTTCTGAATATTATCGCAGGTCTTCTGGAACCGACATCCGGTGAAGTTATCGTAGATGGACACAAAGTTGAAGGTACAGGCGTGGATCGAGGCGTTGTCTTCCAGCAGTATGCACTGTTCCCTTGGCTGACAGTTAAGAAAAATGTTCAGTTTGGTCTGAAACTTCAGGGCAAGTCCCAGAAAGAAATGGATGCCATCGCTGAGAAGTATATCAAGATGGTAGGTCTTGAGAAGTTTATAGATTCTTATCCGAAGGAATTATCCGGTGGTATGAAACAGCGTGTGGCCATTGCAAGAGCCTATGCCGTTAATCCTTCTGTTCTTCTTATGGATGAGCCTTTTGGTGCTCTGGATGCCCAGACAAGAACACAGCTTCAGACAGAGTTGTTAAAGACATGGCAGGAAGAGAACAAGACATGTTTCTTTGTTACCCATGATATTGAAGAAGCC
>JBNMJG010000324.1:0-2158 GCA_050873705.1 Coprococcus sp.
CTGTACAATTGATTTGCCCTCCGGCAGATCGATCAGCTCCTGCACTGTAAAATCATGCTCTGTTTCTTTCTCCAGCCCCTGGATCACATAAAGTGGATGTACCACCTCTTTTTTGATGCCGAAGATATGCTCGATACTTGGACTCACATAGACTGATTCACGATTCTTCTTGTTCAGGATCACATAGACACTGTCCAGATTCTGCGTCATAATATCTGAAAGCATATCACGCCAGACAAGGGCTGCCGCCGTTTTCTTTCTGTCATCGATGTCCATGAACATCCCGTAAAATGTCTCCGGTGTGCCGTCTTTTCTCCGGATCATCCGTCCGGTGGATCTGAACCAGCGATACACACCGGACTTTGTCCTGGCTCTGAACTCTGTATCGTAAACATACTTTCCTGTTGTATCATGAATGACCCTTCGGTAAGCCTCATTCATAGCATCGATATCCTCCGGATGGATCCTGTCAAAAAAGATCATCTTATCATTCGGAAAATCCTCTTCACCATTATAACCCAGCAAGGCTCTGAATGCGTCGCTCCATTCCACTCCGCATGAACGGCCCGTTTCATCAAAATGGTTCATCCATGCCCCAGATCCCATGGTCTCATGAAGCATGTTCATGGCCATCAATGCTTCATTCGCTTTCTTTAGAGCTTCATCTCTGGCCTTCTCCAGGGTATCATGTTCTTTCTGGTCAGTGATGTCCATAAATACGCCAAAAAAGCAGATGGGTGATCCGTCTGCCCTTCGGGATACATCTCCTGTTGCACGAAACCAGCGATAACCGCGATTCTTGGTGATGAGCCGGTATTCCTGGTCAAAAATCGTCCTGCCTGTTGTATCCGTAAGTACAGGGTCAATCTGTTTCATGACCCTGTCATAATCTTCCGGATGCAACAGATTAGACCAGGATTCCAGCAGATTCGGAAAATCCTCCTCATTCTGATATCCCAGCATCCGCCGGAATTCGCCGGAATTCATTGCTCCATTCTACTCTGATGATCTGGAACTGTCTGTTGCAGTACATCTTCCACATACCAGATTTGATCAGTTTATGTAATGTTTTATAGCTGTTTTCTGCCAGCAATATCTCGTCTTCTTCAGTATCCCCGTGATACTTTCTGTTGACCATCTCACACTTTCCTCCATTGCGCCAATTCAACGATCTCTTCCTCTTATCTTCTAATGTAACACAGATTTTTGCGGATATCCACCCCCATTTAAAGAGAAATGATCCGTCCCATCTCTGCTGAGGTTCTGTGGGAAATTGAAATAACCGTTCGGTTTTCGGCAACTTTTTTCAGTGCCTGCAAAACGGCTTTTTCTGTCTCTGCATCCAGATTGGCTGTAATTTCATCCAACAGAAGAAGTGCAGGCTGGGCAGCTGCCGCCCTGGCAATGGAAAGGAGCTGCCATTGTCCCTGTGAAAACAGATCCGGTGTGCATTGTGTGTCATAACCCTTTTCCAGTGCACGGATGGCTGTTTCCAATCCTGTTAGTTTCACCGCAGTCCTGATCTGATCCTCCGAAATATGTTCATCATAGAGGGTGATCTGATCTCTCACCGTTCCCGGAACCATATGGAAGGATTGTTCCACATAGCCGAATAGTTTTCGCCTGGATGTCTCTGTGATCTCAGCCGCCGGCACACCATGGATCAGCACTTTCCCCTGCTGCGGCTCATAAAGCCCGAGAAGCAGTTTTAATATTGTACTTTTTCCCGCCCCGGTACGTCCCAGAAGGGTGACCTGATCACCATCCATGACTTTGAAACTGACATGATCCAACACCACATGGCTGTCGTAACCAAATGTGACATCTTTAAACTCCACAAAAGGTCCGCTCTCCGCTTTTGCCGCCTTTTCGGCATTTCTTACGGTATTTTCATCAAGGGCAAAGAATTCATTGATCCGGTGTATGCCTGCAACAGCGGACTGGATGGTCTGAATCTCCATGCCGAGGCTCTCCACCGGCGTAAATATCTGGGAAATATAGTTGATGACCGCTACTGCTGTACCAGCTGACATGCCGAAAAATGTCAGGATATGCGGGTTGCCGGAAGCTGAGAGCAGCATAACAACCGCAACAACAACCGCATTCAGGATCAGGATCACCGGTGAATAGACTGCATCATAGAAATTGGTCCTTTCCA
>JBNMJG010000325.1:0-2148 GCA_050873705.1 Coprococcus sp.
GATTATACGTTCTACGTGCATCGTGAACGTCCGTTGGATGAGATCCTGCCTTGGGATTTCATCAATGCCGGTGTGACAAAGGAATTTTTGATCAAAGAATACAAACGGGCACATGAAGAGGTTGTGACGCCGAACTGCCGTCAGGGATGTTCCGGCTGCGGCTGCCGTGCTTACGAAGGAGGTGTCTGCTATGAAGCTTAGAATGCGTTTCGGCAAAGAAGGAATTGTGAAGTTTATCGGACATCTGGATATTATGCGCTATTTCCAGAAGGCATTCAGAAGAGCCAATGTAGATATCACCTATTCCCAGGGATATCATCCTCACCCATGTCTGTCTTTTGCTTCACCCCTTGGTGTGGGGCTTGAGAGCCGGGGAGAATACCTTGATATGGAAGTGAACAGCTTGGGTAACTTCGATGATCTGGAAGCCATGAAGGATGCGGTGAATGCCCAGATGGTGGAAGGCATTGTTGTCTACAGCATCAAGCATCTGCCGGATCAGGCGAAGAATGCCATGTCTATTATCGCAGCAGCGGATTATGAAGTGGGATTTCGTGAAGGTATGGCGCCTTGTGATGGGGCGCAGCTGAGAGCGGCCGTTGAAAGCTTTATGTCCCGTCCGGAGATCCGTGTGATCAAGAAGACGAAGAAGAGCGAGCGTGAGATTGATATCCGGCCGCTGATCTATCAGATGGTCGTACAGGAGAGCGGGAAGATTTTTATGCAGGTGGCAGCAGGCAGTGCGACGAATCTGAAACCGGAGCTGGTCATGCAGACACTTTGTCGTCTGGAAAATCTTGAAGAGAATGATTATGCGTGGCTAGTGACCCGCTGTGATATGTATGCAGATAAAGGAAATGAGCAGACCGGCAGACAGCTTGTCTCTCTGGAGGACTTTGCAGAATAAATGAAAAGACAAATCGTTATTACGGGCTGGCAGTCAAAGGTACTGACAGCCCTTTATGAAGAAGATATACTTTGCGAGCTGAATCTTGAGCCGAAGAAAAGCCAAGTAAGAGTCGGCGATATTTATATAGGGAAAGTGAAACATATTGTACAGAATATTCAGGCGGCCTTTGTGGAGATAACACCGGGGGTGATGGGATACTATCCCCTGAAGGATAATGCTGTACATTTTTTTGTTAATCCGAAGAAAAATGACAAGATTGTTGCCGGTGATGAGATTGTTGTGCAGGTGGACAAAGAGAATCTCAAGACAAAGGCATGGTTTCTGACAGGGCGGTTAAGCTTTCCTGGAAGATATACTGTATTGACAAAAGGAAAAGCGGGCATTCAGGTGTCTTCAAAGATTAAAGATACAGAGGAGCGAAGCCGTTTGACAGAAATTATTTCTGACGGACAAATGGAGGGAGCAGCCTGGATGATCCGAACAGAAGCACGGGGACAGTCATCAGAAGTGATCAGAGAAGAAATGAACAGATTGATGGTTGACTATAACAGAATTATGTCAACTGCAAGGAGCAGAACCTGTTTCACAAAGCTTATGTCCGGTGATTCGCCTTATGCGCAGCTGATCAAAAAGTTTGCCCACGGCAGTGACTGCAGGATAACAACAGATCTTCCTGAGATTTATGATGAATTAAAAGAGGATTTTGAGCGGTGGGGTCATTCATCAGAGATTCTCAAATACTATAAAGATGATTCCTATCCGCTTATCAAGCTAAAGGGCATTGAGTCTCAGATGGATAAGGCGCTTCAGAAGCGTGTCTGGCTGAAATCCGGGGCCTACCTTGTGATTGAGCCCACGGAAGCACTGACCGTTATTGATGTCAATACGGGAAAGGCCATCGGCAAACAGAAGATGGAAGAAAATTTTTTCAAAATTAATATAGAAGCTGCCAGAGAGGTGTGTCGTCAGCTGCGTCTTCGAAATATATCAGGCATTGTGATTGTGGATTTCATTAATATGACGGAACCGGAGCATCTGAAAGCTTTGATGGATACCCTGAGGGAAGAAGCAGCAAAGGACAGTGTTCAGACAACTGTTGTGGATCGTACATCCCTGCATCTC
This sequence comes from Coprococcus sp., assembly GCA_050873705.1. Classification (GTDB taxonomy): domain Bacteria; phylum Bacillota; class Clostridia; order Lachnospirales; family Lachnospiraceae; genus Coprococcus_A. The sequence goes on from JBNMJG010000325.1 coordinate 2,033, forward strand.
ATCGAGATGACCCGAAAAAAAGTTCACAGGTCTTTGGCAGAACAGGTTCGTCTGTAATCGTAAGATTTTCGTAAAGAATTGCGCAAATTGTAAGGAAATTGCATCTGTTTTTGGAC
>JBNMJG010000326.1:0-2148 GCA_050873705.1 Coprococcus sp.
GCACATACAGATCATGATGCCCAGTAAAAACGCCAGAACCCACTTCGACTTTTTCAATAAATATTGCTTTTGCTTCATTTCATACTCCCCAAATTGTTCACTCGTTGACAATTTTAAATATTCATATGTTCTTTCAGAGTATTTTCAATTTCCTTTAAATGAATTGGTTTAGAAATATAACCATTCATTCCTGCTGCTTCACAGCTTTCCCGATCGCTTGCCAGCGTATTGGCCGTCATAGCAATAATCAGCAGATCATTATCACTTCGTTTGGAAGCCCTGATCCGTTTTGTTGCTTCCACTCCGTTCATGACAGGCATCTGCATATCCATAAAGATCACAAAGTATTCATTTAAAGATGAATTTTCATATTTCTGAACAGCTTTTTCTCCATTCTCTGCCAGGTCAACGATCAGGCCGATGCTGCCAAGCAGTTCTTCGGCAATTTCAGCATTCAGCATATTGTCCTCTGCCAGCAGAACTTTTTTACCCTCAAGCCCTGCCTGATCCAAATTCTGCTGTTCGTTTGCGCGAAGCATCATTTCACGTTCCCTGATTGACGGCTCAGCAAATGGAATATCCACGATAAAAGTGGAGCCTTTGCCAAGTTCACTTTCCACCTGAAGGGTTCCGTGCATCAGTTCCGTAAAACCATTGACCACAGACATTCCGAGTCCGGTTCCTTCTATGGCAGAAATCTGCTTATCTTCCGCCCTGCTGTACTCCTCACAGATATGCTTCAGATAATCCTTGCTCATGCCGATGCCATTGTCTGCACAGGTAAAACGGTAATGGCTTTCCGGCAATGCCTCCATGGTTACTTTGATGGTTCCGCCCATGTCTGTATATTTGATGGCATTGGAAACGATATTGACCATGATCTGGCTGAATCGACCGGAATCTCCCACCACCACATGATTCTTGAAATCAGAAGAGACTGTCAATGTCTGCTTCTTTCTCTCCGCCAGCGGTGCCAGTATTTTCATGCTGTCACGCATACACTCATCCGGATCAAAAGGCTTATAGATCAGTTCAATATGACCATGCGACAACTGGTTGACATCCAGAATGGAGTTGATCATCGACAAAAGATAATTACCTTCTGACGTAATATTTTCCAATGCATCATCCAGCTTATCCGGGTCATTTTTGTATTTTCTGGCAATCTGGGTCATACCGAGAACAACATTTAACGGCGTCCTGATATCATGACTCATCTTAGAAAAGAAATTCACCTTTGCATCATTTGCATTTTTTGCCTCGATCAAGGCATCTGCCAACTGTTCTGATATCCGCTGCTGCTTGTTTTTGGCTTTTGCTGATTCCATGTACAGGGCAATGACCAGCAGCAAGAAAAACAGCACGCCCAGGATCACAACCAGATACATCGGATGATCAAACATATAAGCCGGCAAACTTGTCACCGTCGTATCATTCAGATACTCCTGAACCAGTTCATCACTTTTATTTTCTGAGACCTTTAATAATGTTTTCTTCCAGAGACTGACAAACTCATGATTGGCTTTATGGTTGATCCCCATCTTCAGTCCTAATGTCATTCCCGGAACAATCTCAACGCTGAGTCGGTTCTGTACATCATCTTTGGCTGCTTTCTGTGCCGTGTAGCTCATCAGCAGCACACCATCTATTTCTTCGGAAACTATCTTCTCAACACATTCCTCCGTATCCTCCAACAGAACCATTTCCGCATCCGGCCATACAGAAGCAATGATTTCTTTCATTGCAAGATTTTCTTCAACAACACCGATCCGACTCATTTTGCCAGAAGCGCCGCGCCTTTTCAGAATTGAAACCGGCGTTGTCAAATACGGGTCTGTTAATTTGTATTTATACTCTCCTTCATCCGCATAATAGCTGTCTATATCAATACATACATCCACTTCCCCGGATTCCAGAAGCTCCAGATACTCCGCTCTGGAAGATACAGGAATCATTTCATACTTCAGTCCCAGCGCCTTCGCCGTTTCCGTAAAAAGATCTGCTGCAATTCCGCAGCCCCGTCCGCTTTCATCATACCATGAATAAGGATTGTTATCCGGATTCATGACTCCGCGGACAACTTCCTGATCCGCCTGCATCTGCATCAGCAGATGCTCCTCTTCGGCTGTCAGATCTGTATTGAAATCC
>JBNMJG010000327.1:0-2139 GCA_050873705.1 Coprococcus sp.
GATCCACTTATCCACATCACCGAAAAAGCTGCTGAGGCTTCCTGTAATGGCGCTTAAGTCTAAATGGATCATTGGCAGTGCCAGACTGATGTAGAACAGTATGCCAAGCACCAGTAATATGATTGTATAAACTTTCTTTTTCATTATTTTCCCCTGTTTTCTGTTTTGGTTATACTAACTACTCTTCTTCAAGTTCATCCCAGCCAAAGCTCTCATCACAGCACGGTACAAACAATAATTTTGTCTTTCCTATCGTGAGTACATCTTTTGCCTTTAATTCTTCCGCAGTTAAGACCACTTCATCATTTAAATAGAACAGTTCTCTGGATTCTCCTGCCTGAACCATGAATTTTCTTCTTTTTGGCTCATATAACACAATGGCATGCTTCTCTCTGGAAACAGTTGCATCTCCCGTTAAAACAACATCCATATTACTTGCACGTCCAATAAAGTTTCTGCCACTCTTCAGTTTGAATCCTTCTCCAAAAGCCTCTCCTTTGATACAAACCAACCATCCAACAACCGGTTCATGTCCTTTTTCTGTTGCATAAAAAGACTGTGTCTTCATATCATCATCGTCATCTGGTGGCATTGTTGGATCACTTGTAATTCCAATATCTATAGGTGATATACTTCCCATACCACCAAATTCTCCCGGGCGTACCATTGATGAAACCAATGGCACACTATCTTCCATTCTGCCTGCAGGTACAGTTCTGCTTCCTTCAGTGCCTCCCATAATTCCTACTGTTTCATTGCCTGACTGTGCATTCATCTCCTGGCAATGCGGACAACTTGCAAACTGGTCTGCATCGTAAAAATGTCCGTTTTCACATCTCTTCATGTTCATAGTTATTTCCTCCCACTCGTTTAAAATGATAAGTTATTGTATTGAATCAACACAACGGATGTGTTGTCCTGTCCTCTTTTACTTCTTCTGCTTGCCTCGTCAGTCAATGCCTGCGCTGCCATCTGCATATCAAATTTGTGATAATTCAACACCTCCAGGATCACTTTCTCTGACAGTGCTCTGTAAAGACCATCACTACATAAAAGGATTCGATCCTGATCCTTTAGCTGTATTGTTTTAATGTCCATGAGTGCCATATCTCCCATGCCCAAAAAACTGATCAAGGCTTCTGCCTGCTTTCCTTTTTTCTTATATTCAGCCATTGACATACTGCCTTCTTTCAACATCCGATCCATGGTCAGACGATAATTATGTAATTCGTTCAACGGCTGGATCGCATCATTACGGATAAAAAAGATCCGGCTATCACCGATTGACAGGAAATGCAGGATATCATCCTGAATGATCGCAGCTACCATGGTTGTTCCTGCATCCATGCTTTTGCCTCTTTCATCTGTCAACCTGCTTACAATACCATCAATCTTTTGTCCTTCTCTTCTGAAAAAAGCAGGCACATTATTAATAGGGGTGTTGTTAAAGTAATCCTCTGCCAGCGTTTGAGCCGCCAACGCACTTGCTCTTTCTCCGCCTTCCAGCCCCCCCATACCATCACATACAATTCCAATTCCGCCATTTTCATCAAACTGACCAAATATGGTATCCTGTTGCATTTTCCGATGTCCGATAATACTGGAGGTGCCCACCATGATCTTTTGGATTTCTTCGTCCTCAAAGTAGTCATCATTTTCATTTTGTACTGTTATAATATCTGATTGGTTCATTTCATCCATACTGCACACCTACCTTTAATTTCATTACACCGGCTCCAAGTTCTATCACTGCACCATCTGTCATTTCATAAGTATGATGTGGTAACAGATGCACATCATTTCTATAAGTTCCGTTTGTGGATCCCATATCTGTTATCTGAAAGCTGTTTGTAGCCGTTACATACCTGACTGTAATATGCCTGTTACTGATCATCTGGCTTCCCTGTGTAACAATATCATCCTCTTCCGATCTGCCCAAAAGCACATTTTTATCCGGTGGTAAATACCACTTTGCATGATTCATGATCCCGCTCACTACCTCAACATATGGTTTTGCTGCCGTCCCCGTCATAGACGGTCCGATACCACTGATCGCCGGAAGTCCACATGCGTCAGAAATCAGATTTCCAAACTCTGCCGCTGTCTGTATACGGTCCTCTATCTTTAAGATCAGTCCCC
>JBNMJG010000328.1:0-2138 GCA_050873705.1 Coprococcus sp.
TCATTTCTTCATAATGATCTTTGAAAATGTCCTGAAGTACGTTACTCATAAGATTATTATGAACGAATCACAAAGAGAAAACAACCCCACCCCTCAAAGATTGAGGGGCAGGGGAGTTGAAGTGTCGAAGACACTTTTTTATGTATACGATGAATTAAGTACAGTTTTATCCATCCGAAGAAATCTACATCTGTCTTGATCTGTAAATCTGTTGACAATTAATTAGGCGCATAATATAATACATTTAACAATTAGGTTAAATGTTAAATGACAGAATGAAAGGATGTGGTGCACTTTTGGGCATGCAGGATACATTGAAAGCGCTGGCGGATCCTATAAGGCGTGAAATACTAAATCTTTTGAAGAACGGCCGATTGTCGGCAGGAGAGATCTGCGAACATTTTCCGGTGACGGGGGCTTCCATATCGAGGCATCTGTCGGTGTTAAAGGAGGCAGATCTGATCCGGGACAAGCGGGAGGGGAAGTTCATCTATTATGAGCTGAATACTTCCGTGCTGGAAGAGATCATGTTGTGGATCACAGATTTGAAAGGAGCATCGGACAATGAAGGAAATGATACAGAAAAATAAAGGCACACTGCTCTGCTCAGTGTTGGTTATGCTCGTGGCAATCCTGATTGGATATACCTGCGAGAACAGTATTTGGGTAAACGGCACCTTTCTGGTGACTTATTTGGTGGCAATGGCAGTAACCTTTTATGACAACAGGAACAGACAACAAAGCACAAAGGTAATGCGGATGGTTCTGTGGATCGTGCCGGGGATGACATTGCTCTATAACGGCATCGCCAGATGGGTCGTCATGGACGTAGCGAAAGAGGATCTGATCATGGCAGTCATCTATGCCGGAACGGGATTGTTATTTGTTATTGTGGGTAATTATCTGCCAAAGGTGAAACCGAACCGCACCATCGGCATCCGCGTCGTATGGGCATTGCAGGATGAAGAAAACTGGAATGCCACGCATCGGTTCAGCGGAAAAATATGGGTGGCAGCAGGATTATTGAGTATGATCTGCGGATTGTTCAGCGACAGTATGGCAGCACTGATTCTGTTTGTTGTCTCTATTGCGTCAGCAGCTTTTGGCAGTATCCTGTATTCTTATCTCTATTATAAAAAGAAGCTGAGCACCGGAAAAGGACTGGAAGTACACTACAATCACAAAGTAGTTGCAGTCTATGTGCTCATAATGCTCGTATGTATGCTGTTTACGGTATGGACGTTATATACGGGAAATATCGAGATCTGTTACGGAGAAAATGAATTTACTGTTCAGGCGGAGGGCTGGCAGGATTACACGGTGAAATATGCCGCTATCGATAGCATTGCTTGCGAAGAGAATATGTTCCGGGATGCAAATACGATCCGGACGAACGGCTTCGGAAATCTGAAGTACTCCATGGGACATTTTCGCGATGATACCCATGGAGATTACATCCGATATACCCATAACGACTGTAATACTTACGTGAGTCTGACAGTAGACGGAGGCACCGTTATCATAAACGGCACAGATGATGCGCAGACATGGGAGATTTACAATAATATCAGAGCGCGGATGGAAAAATAATATCGGAAATAAAGTGGTTGAATCAGATTGTTTAAAGTATATTTTCATGATATGCTTATTTATATATTAATATTTATCGAAGACAAGTTGATACAAATAACGCCAATGGCACTAAAAATGGCGTTAATGGCGCTGAAGTGTTACTTAATAAAGAACAGATTGGTGTGTCAAAAAGAACTGTTTCTCGAATGTCGTTTCTTTACAGGAAAAAGGAATATACATGAAAAATGCCGGATAAGTGCCGATTAAGTGCCGGATACAATGGAAAGAGATTTATGTATATAGTGGCAGATACATGCAGATAATAACATATAATTTATGCGAAAGGGTGGTTACAGTATGCTGAAACAGTGGGTCCCGGCGGTGAAGCCGGACAAAGAGGAACTGGACAAACGACTGAACGCGGCACAGGAAGAGCTTGGGAGACTACAGATGCAGATCAAGGAGCATAAGCTTCCGGTGCTGGTGCTGATCGAGGGATGGGGGGCAGCCGGTAAGGGCAGCACCATCGGCGGAATTATCAAAAATATCGATCCGCGTTTTTTCAA
>JBNMJG010000329.1:0-2126 GCA_050873705.1 Coprococcus sp.
TATCATCGGACATTGTATGACTTCTCCGACGGAGCGCCGTAAATCCCTCTGCATCATGTCCTTCCTTTTTCAAAGCGGCTGTAATTTGCCGATTGCAGATATTCCCATTCTGTGTAAAACTAATAACTGCTGTTTTCATAACTATTTTGCCGCTTCATACTTATTCTGATGCTTCACGGAATGCGGTTGTAAAAGAAGGATCATACAAAAGTGATCGGTCATATTGCTCTCCGATGATATTTCCCACAATAATCAATGCAGTACTTGTGATTTTCTCACGCTCTGCTGTTTCTGCCAGCGTACCAACTGTACAGAAGAATCTTTTTTCCTCCGGCCATGTTGCTTTGTAGCAGATTGCTGCCGGTGTATCCGCTGCGTATCCACCCTCAAGCAATTCCTTCTGAAGCTTCGGAAGGTGACCTGTACTCAAAAAAAGCACCATAGTAGCCTGATGCTTTGCCAGCTCAGGAATCGATTCTTTTTCCGGCACCGGTGTCCTCCCGGCTGTCCGACTGATAATAACGGTCTGTGATACTCCCGGCAATGTATATTCCAGTTCCAGCGCTGATGCCGCACCACAGAAGGCACTGACCCCGGGACATATATCATATACAATATCCATCTTCTTCAAAGCATCCATCTGTTCACGGATGGCACCATAAAGACACGGATCTCCCGTGTGCAGGCGAACCGTCATTTTGCCGGCTGCTTCAGCCTTCTTCATGACATCCAGAACCTCTTCTAAAGTCATATGTGCACTGTTATAAACCGCACAATCTGCCTTTTTGGCATCCAGCAATGCAGGATTGACCAGCGACCCCGCATAAATAATCACATCCGCTTCCTGAAGCAGCTTCTGTCCTCTGACCGTTATCAAGTCCGGTGCTCCGGGACCGGCCCCCACAAAATGTATCATTTTTCTTCATCTCTCCCATCTTTTGCGATCACAAGCGTATAATATCCCGGCTGATCCGGCATACTATCCGGATTTATCCACACATGTTCATCCAGCATACCGCAGTTTTCCACCATTGCAGCCCACCCCTGATGCTGTTTTACACACTGCTTGACAAAGGGCATCTTCTTCCCTGCCTTCATAAGGATCTTGGTCCCGGAAAGGTGCATCGCCGTTTCAATATCGTAGCTGGCTGGTATAATATGTACCTGCTCCTGTTTTTCTCCCAGAGAAACACCCAGTTTTGCCGCCGCAGCACAAAAAGAAGGAACCCCGCTGATAATCTGTGTCTGATATCCCATCTGTGCCACCCGCTGATGAATATACATTGATGTGGCATAAACCGTAGGATCGCCGATTGTCAAGAAGGCCGCATCCCGTCCCTCTTCCAGTATCTGTGCCACTTTCATGGCCCCTTCTTCATGGTTTCTTTCCAGTTTTTCTTTGTCTTTTGTCATCGGCATAACAAGGCAGATGGCTTCCTTCTCATCTATTTCCGGCAAAATCTGTCTTGCGATCTGATAAGCCACACACTTTTGGCGGCTCTCCGCCGGCAAAACCAAAACAGGACATTTGCTGATTGTATGAACTGCTTTTAATGTCATCAACTCCGGATCCCCCGGACCCACACCTATACTGTATAAACAGCCGCTCACCATCTCATTTCCTCCTCATGCATTTCATTCAATTTCAAATCTTTCCGGCGAGTTCTGCCAGCATAGTCGGTACATTCTCTGTTTGCCCCAGTAATCCATAGACATTGGAAAAAATAATAATACCTGTTTCAACCCGGCTTCCCGCTCTTTTTTGTACATGCGCCTGGATTTTCTCAAGAATCAACTGCATCGTCTCTGACAGCAAACCACACCTCTGTAAGATCTCCATACCGGCATCTGTTGTCACCGCCTTCATCACCCGGCGCAAAGTCTCTCCGTCGGCCCCTGCCACTGCCGCATAGGCTGTCAGGATCTCCATTCTGGCATCCGCCTGATGAGAATGGGTATTCATAATGCCGCCGGCAACTTTGATCAGTTTGCCGATATGACCCGCCAGAACAATGCCTGACGCGCCTTCGCAGACAGCCAGATCAATACTGTCCCCGACAAAATTGCTGATTTTTACAGCCTGCTCCGGGTGAATGTCATAAGCTGCTTTCAGATAATCCAAACCA
>JBNMJG010000330.1:0-2113 GCA_050873705.1 Coprococcus sp.
AAAATCGGCTGGTTTTTAGAATAGGAAGCTGTCCGTGCGCCGAGACAGGTCAGCATCCCCTCTAAATTATCTTCAGAAATCCCCTGAAAGAGCGGGGATTTTTTTATAACATCGGAAATGTTGCCTGAATTGGCTGAATCACATTCTTTATTGTTAACTGGAAAATATTCTCTCATAAAAGAACTCCTTTTGTTGGATTTACAACGTAACTTTTGGGCAAAGTATACTATGATAGGTGCATAAAGTCAAGGAGGTATTCCAATGGAAAATAATATGTTTTGTTTTCAGTGTGAGCAGACAGCCGGATGCGGCGGATGTACAGGCAGAGCAGGTGTCTGCGGCAAACAGGCAGATACGGCACAGCTTCAGGATCAACTGACAGGTGCCCTCATCGGACTTGCCCGTGCGGCAGAGGGAAATGTACCGGGGCCTTCCACTGATAAAGTCATTATTGAGGGATTATTCACAACCGTTACAAATGTGAATTTTAATAATAAAACAATCAACGATCTGATCGATCGTGTGCATGAAGAAAAGCACAAACTGGTGCCGGATTGCGAAAGCTGCAGTTCTCCATGCGGCAGAACAGAAGATTATGATATGAAGGGTATCTGGGAAGCAGATGAAGATATCCGCTCTCTGAAATCATTGATTTTGTTTGGTATCCGCGGTATGGCAGCCTATGCTTATCATGTAGCTGTGCTTGGATACACTGACAAAGATGTGAACAAGTTTTTCTATAAAGCACTCTTTGTCATTGGTGAAAACTGGAAAGTGGAGGAGCTTCTGCCGGTGGTTATGGAAGTGGGGGAAGTGAATCTGAAGTGTATGGCACTCTTAGATAAGGCCAATACAGAGACTTACGGCACACCGGAGCCGACAACCGTTCCTTTAACTGTAGAAAAAGGTCCGTTTATCGTTGTGACCGGTCATGATTTATATGATCTCAAACAGCTTCTGGAGCAGACAAAGGATAAGGGCATCAACATTTATACCCATGGTGAAATGCTTCCGGCACATGCTTATCCGGAATTGAAAAAATATCCGCATCTCAAAGGTAATTTCGGTACGGCATGGCAGAACCAGCAGAGAGAATTTGCCAATATACCGGCACCGGTTCTGTTTACAACCAACTGTCTGATGCCGCCGAAGGCAAGTTATGCAGACAGAGTATTTACAACAGAGATGGTGTCTTATCCGGAAATCGTGCATATCGGAGATGAAAAAGATTTCTCACCGGCGATCGAGAAAGCGCTGGAACTTGGCGGTTACAAGGAAGATCAGCATTTTACCGGTATCAACGGCGGTCATGAGGTGACAACCGGTTTTGGTCATGGTACGATTTTGTCAGTGGCAGATAAAGTGGTTGAAGCTGTGAAAGCCGGAGATATCCGCCACTTCTTCCTGGTGGGCGGCTGCGACGGTGCAAGACCGGGCAGAAATTATTTCACAGACTTTGTGAAACAGACACCAAAGGATACAATCGTGCTGACACTGGCCTGTGGAAAATACCGTTTCAACGATTTGGATCTGGGAACCATCGGCGGACTGCCTCGTCTCATGGATATGGGTCAGTGCAATGATGCTTACGGTGCCATTCAGGTGGCAGTGGCTCTGGCAAATGCCTTTGGCTGCGGCGTTAATGATCTGCCGTTGTCCATGGTATTATCCTGGTACGAGCAGAAAGCGGTCTGCATCCTGCTGACGCTGCTGCATCTTGGTATCAAAAATATTCTTCTCGGACCGACACTGCCGGCATTTATCTCGCCGAATGTACTGAAGATTCTGGTGGATACTTACAATATCGGTGCGGTGACAACACCGGAAGCAGATATGGCGCGATGCCTGGGAACAGAACAATAAGAGTACAATGAAAAAAAGAAGAGCTTTCTGCATTTATCTTTAGTGCAGGAGGCTCTTTTTAGCGTGTCGGTAATAGTCAGAAAAACGGACGAATCTTATGATTGAAATGGAAAAATCAGGAGAGTATCATGTCAATCTGCACAAAAACAGGCGGATAAAATATGAATAACTAACAATTTGACAATAAATGAAGATTATAGGCTTGCATTTTTTGTGGAAGTGGTATATGATGTAATTACAGAGTTGGAAA
>JBNMJG010000331.1:0-2108 GCA_050873705.1 Coprococcus sp.
CTGTTGAAACCGCCGTGTACCGAACGGTACGCACGGTGGTGTGAGAGGACGGCGGCTAGTCACCGCCTTCTACTCGATGATGTTGTATTTCAAGAAAATAGATATGAAAATTTGTTATCAACGTGAAATTTTAACTGTGTATCTATTTATGAAATGGTGTGTGATATACATGTACACACGTATAGAGTATATTTGAAAAATAGAATGGGAGGGTGAAGAGAAAATATGAAAATAAATGCTAACAAAACAGAAATCAGAGTGGTGGCAAACTGGATGCTGGTATGGAGGAGGAAAAATGGCAATCTGGTATGAATTAGAACCATCGGAGCAGGGGATAGATACCTTTTTAGACTGCAACTGGGGCCTTCATGACTTCAGACTTGAAAATATTTCATATAGTGCGGGACGTGATTATATTGATGTATTTTTGAAATATGATACCGGCGATCAGGGACGTCTTCTGCGTTTTGCAGGGATTCGAAAGGTGAGTATTAAGGTAGATCGCGATTATGAGGCAGATTGGATCTTTGACAGTCGAATTTTTCTGACGGATCATCACTCTATGGTCTGGGTGGAAGACAGCTGTGACACTGCTGAGGATTGTAAGGAACAACTTGATGAGATCAGAGACTATACCACGTGGGTAGAGGCGGATCGGATCTTCTGGGCAATAACTGATCCGAATGGGAAACCGGTAGAAACGCCGCCGAGTATCATCGATCAGATTTGGGAAATATACGGCAAGGAAGAAAGGCATCATTTTGACTTGAAACCATATACTGGCAACATGGATACTGTTCTGAAAACCGATTATGCCAGGGACAGAAGACATGTGTAAATTGGGCAGTATCTTCACATATCACACTGCGGAAATAGGTTTGTGCAAAACACGGAATCATGATCCGGAAAACTGAGAGGTAACATATATCACCGGTGATTAAAGCCGGGAAAGGAAGAACAACTGTGCCAAAGGGAAGAAACCAGAAGATGAAGCTGTACCGTCTCTATAAGATTATGCTGCGGGAGACGGATGAAAATCATGCTCTTACATTGAGACAGATTCGTGAGAGATTGGAAGAAAATGATGTTACGGTGGACCGCAAAACCCTCTATGAAGATTTTAATGTGCTGGAGGAAATGGGACTCGGCATTCAGATGAATCGTGAAGGAAATGAGTATTACTACAGAGTTGTTTCCAAACCGTTTGAACTGGCAGAGTTGAAACTGCTGGTGGATGCTATTCAATCCTCCAAGTTTATCACGGCCAAGAAGTCGAGACAATTGATTGGAAAGCTTACCGATTTTACCAGCAGCTATGAAGCCAGGCAACTGGATCGTCAGGTGATTGTTGCGGGACGCGTTAAGACATTGAATGAAGGCATCTACTATAATGTCGATATCATTCATGCAGCGATTTCGGATAATTTGCAGATTGCATTCTGCTATCTCCAATGGAATAAGAAGAAACAGCTGGTTCCGAGAAAGAACAGCCTGTATCAGGTGAGCCCGTGGGCACTCACATGGGACGGCGGCAATTATTATCTGATTGCGTTCGATGAAGCTGCCGGAATTATCAAAAATTATCGTGTGGATAAGATGGATCAGACCAGACTCTTGAAGATCCCACGCCTGGGGAAATCTGTTTTCAAAAAGATAGATATGGCGGTGTACACAAAAGAGAACTTTGGGATGTTCAATGGAAAAGAAACTTTCGTCACGCTGCGTTTCCGTAATGAACTGGTCGGTGTCATGATCGATCGTTTTGGCCAGGAGATCCCAATCCGAACGACTGATGCAGACCATCTTGAAACAACTGTATCAGTTGCTGTCAGCGGCATGTTTTTTGGCTGGATTGCAGGATTAGGAAATGACATTGAAATTGTCAGGCCAGAAGAGGTAAGAGAACAGTATTGCAAGAGGATGAGTGAGATTATTTCTGCTTATCAGCAGTAAGGCAGGTGTTTTTATAGGACTGTCAGTCTGATAACATACAGACATAAAAAAGAAATCCTTAATTTAAAGGAATGGAGGAAATAAAAATGTCTGCAGAAGTTGTCGTCAGTCTCGCATCCAGAAAACATATTATCTATCACAGACCGGAATGTATC
>JBNMJG010000332.1:0-2107 GCA_050873705.1 Coprococcus sp.
ATACAATGTATCAGGGATTGCCGTCAACCCTGCCATCCATAACACGATATTATAACCGAGATTTTTCCAGACATAACTGAATACAAGAATCCAAAAAGCAAAGCCTGTATCCATCCAATCCTGAGACTGCATACCAAACATGTGCAGCAAACCGCTGAAATAGCCGTTCTGGTGGAACAGCAAACGCCAGATCAGAACAACAGAAGCAACCGGAATCGCCATAGGTACAAGATAAGCTGATTTCAGGAAATTGGCTCCTCTGATGCCCGCATTCAAAAACACTGCAATCAAAAGTGAAGATGCCATCAAAATAGGGATACAGATGATCATAAACTTGATGGTATTAAAAAAAGCCAGCCTGAACGCAGAATTCTGGAAAATCGTGATGTAATTGGATAAAAAAACAAACTGCGTCCCTGCCACATTGGTAAAGGAACGTCTCAATACATCTATAAAGGGGATCAGCACAAAAATGCTGACCCCTGCTAAACTCGGTATAATGAAAGCAATATCGGTAAGTCTTTTTTTTATTCAGGCGAATCTTCATAAGCTTTCATACCTCTTTCATATTTATTCGGATAAGTAAATATTGATATCTTTGACAACCTTCTCAACATCATCATCAATAGAATCATCACCAATGATGGATCCGATACAATCATTGATAATTGTTGTCAAAATTGTATTGTCGCCGTAAGCCGGTGTATCCAGGGTATCGATCAGATCCTTCAGCTGTTTGATCTGATCATCTGTCGGCCAGTACATATCAATCGTATAGTCCTTGCCATTCGCATCTGAAAAGCCCCATGCACCCTTGGATGCATTCGGATCATAACCTTCACTTCCTGCATCCGGATCAACCAATGAAGCGTCAAAACTGTCTTTATTGATCCTGAAGCCGCTGTAATTGTCAATAACCTTCTGACCATCCGTACTCAGAGCAAATTCAAAGAATTCTTTGGCTGTATCCATATTCTTGGATTTGGCATTGATGGCCATCTCCTCAGAAGGAACATAAACATTCTTAAGTGCCCCAGGCAATGCTTTATAAGTCAGGTCAGCGTCTTTTCTCATAATAGAACCAAGCTGCTCAAGGCCATAGGTACCTGCCATACTGCCATAAGCCAGTTTTCTTGAACCGACGATAATGCTGGATGCATCAGATGTCGGATCAAATCCAAAATAACTTGCATCAAGATCTGCATCTTCGCCCATATAATACTGTTTTGTCTCATCCAGATCAGATTTATCATTATCAGACAATGTATCATAAGCTGCATCATAGATAGATTTAATGTCTTTCAGATAAGACTTCAGGCCATCTGCATCAAGTGAACCATCTTCTTTAAACCAACTGGCTGAATTCACAGACATCATATCACCAATGAGAGACAGTAAGCTATAGCTGTCTACAAAATTTTCACCTTTCTTGTGATCTTTTTCAAAATCCTCAGCCAATGAAGCAAAATCAGCAAGGCTGTTCAGCTTATCCAGATCATCCTTATAACCGATAACGATCGGTACTGTAAATGTCAGCGGTGCAGCATAAATCTTGCCGTCATCTGATTTGTAGGTTTCTGCAATGTTTTTAAAAAGTTTTCCGTCAGAAATCAGCGGATTCATTACATCACTGACATCTGCAAGAAGTCCCTTTTCAATATAAGAGTTAACAGGAAGACCATCCATGAACAGGATATCCGGTCCCTCACCGGCCATCACCTCTGTATTCAGCGTACGGATCGCATCGGATGTTGTCACAGCATCATCACCGCTGACACCGCTCTCAACATTGACATAAACATCCGGATGTGCCTTCTGGTAAGTCGCCGCTAATGTACGGATTGTATAATCATCTTTTAATGTATAGATTGTCAATTCTTTGTCCGGGCGCTTCGCTGCATTCTTATCATAAGCATAATTCAAAAGAGAAGTTTCAGAAGTATCGCCTGTATAGTCACTGAATTTCAAAAGGATCTGGCCATCTGCCTTCGGCACCATAAATTCAACATTGCCGTTTGGTGAAACGAGGGAAGACATATTGCCGTCTACAACCTGTTCAGAAGTATCATTGTCCAGATTGTATGTAAAAATACCTTCTGTACATGCA
>JBNMJG010000333.1:0-2102 GCA_050873705.1 Coprococcus sp.
AACTTTCTGCAAACAGGCTCATCGCCAAACGTTTTCAGAAAGTTTTATTACTGTAAGCACCATAAAGGCCGGGGCTTTTTAGGTTTCTTAACTGTACGGGTTGACAAAACTGGGCTTACTGTATATACTGTATATATATAGTAAGCAAGGAGGCAAGGGCGTGAATATTTTTATAGATAATAAAAGCGGTGCACCGATTTATGACCAGATTTATTCACAGATCAAGGCACAGATCATCGGCGGCGACTTGCAGGAGGATGAGTCACTTCCTTCTATCAGGAGTCTGGCGAAGGATCTGAGGATCAGTGTGATCACTACAAAGCGCGCCTATGAGGAGCTGGAGAAGGAAGGCTTTATCTACACAGTTGCAGGCAAAGGCAGTTTTGTAGCACCGAAGAATGTGGAATTGCTGCGTGAAGAGAATCTGAAGAAGATTGAGAGCTATATACAGGAGATACGAAAGCTGGCGATACCATGTGGATTGAGTCTGGAAGATATCATTGAGATGTTTCGTATTCTGGAGGAGGATGAGTAAATGAATGCATTGGAGATCAGGGATTTAAGTAAAAGTTATAAGGATTTCAGTCTGGAGCATCTGAATCTGACATTGCCCGGCGGCTGTATTATGGGGTTGGTCGGTGAGAATGGTGCCGGCAAGAGTACAACCATCAAGCTGATTCTGAATATGATCCACCGGGATGGCGGAAGTATTTCCATATTAGGAAGAGACAGTATGACAGAGATGCAGTCATTAAAGGAAGAGATCGGCGTTGTTCTGGATGAGGTGGGCTTTCCGGAATGCCTGAATAGAAAACAGGTGAACAACATTATGGCACTTTCCTTTAAAAACTGGGATTCGGGTTATTTTGAAATACTTTGTGAGAAACTGGGGGTTCCGACTCAGAAGAAATTCGGTGAGTATTCCAAGGGAATGAAGATGAAGATCGGCATTGCAGCTGCTATGTCACATCATCCGAAACTGCTTATTTTAGATGAAGCCACAAGCGGTTTGGATCCGGTTGTAAGAGATGATGTTTTGGATCTTTTGAATGATTTTACAAGAGATGAAGATCATGCAGTGCTTATTTCCTCTCATATAGTCAGTGATCTGGAGAAAATCTGTGATTATATTGCATTCATGCATCAGGGACATCTTGTACTTTGTGAGGAGAAGGATCGTCTGACAGAATTATATGGTTTGATCCGATGTACGAAGGCACAGATGGATGAATTGGATGCACATGCGGTGATCGGCAAACGGCAGTCACCTTATGGCGTGGAAGCCGTTGTCAGACGAGATGCGCTGCCGGCAGGCATGGAGGCCGGACCGGTTGATCTTGAAGAGTTATTTGTCATGATGGTAAGGGGGAGAGTATAGTGAAGGGACTTTTATTGAAGGATTATTATATGATATTAAAGTATTGTCGGATTTATGGCCTGATCGTTTTGGTATTCGGTGCATGTTCACTGGTCAATCAGAGCAACCTTTTTATGCTGGCTTATCCTGCTGTACTGTGCGGTATTAATTGCGTGACGTTGTTGTCTTATGATGAGCGGAGTAAATGGGAGCAGTATTGTGAAACCCTTCCATATACCAGGAAACAGGTTGTAGATGCCAAGTATTTGTTATCAGGCATACTGATCAGCGGATTGGCAGTCCTTCTTGCAGCAGCCCATAGTCTGGCCGGTGCAGTCAGAGGCAATTTTGATCCGGTATGGGTATTTGAAGTGTTTTGCCTGATATGGGCAGTGGGATATCTGTTTTCAGCAATCTGCCTGCCGATGATTTTTAAATTTGGCTCCGAAAAGGGCAGGATCATGTATATTGCGGTTGTCATTATTTTCTGCGTAGGCTTTGTGACCTTTGGCGTCAATGTTTCAGATACGGTACAGAATGAAGAGGCCCTGGGATTTTTGCTGGCAAATCCGACTTATCTGGGAGCAGCGGCGGTCATTACATCCGCAGTATTTGTAATTTCGATGAAACTTTCAGAAAAATTTTATATGAATAGAGAACTGTAGAAAGTGATTCCTCAATAGACGAAAAGCACGTATGATTCCGGATGATTTCTATTAAGAGATAAGGGAAATTCGGAGCATAC
>JBNMJG010000334.1:0-2086 GCA_050873705.1 Coprococcus sp.
GGCATCTGATATCATCTGCTCTCTGGTAATCTGATGCAGTTCGTATGCCGGATATTGTCTGCGCAAATGCATCCAGGAATCCTTCAGAGACTTACGCTCAATGTAATCTTCATCTTTTGCCTTGGTCCTTCTGCAGCAGACAGGTACCTCAATTCTCTGATTCAATGTCTCTAATATGATTGCTCCTGTGTGAATCGAGTTAGCTCCCGGAATGATCTGATATTCCAGCTGATAATAGCTGCCCAGAAAGTCCTCATCCGTCACCGTCTGCTTATAAACTTTGATAAAATCGCCATCCGCGGACACCTGAATCCTCACATGCCCCCATTGACTCTTCTCGATCAGCAGCCGTTCACTGACTGTATGACTAAGATTCTCAAATTCAATCAGTTCCTGGGACACTCTGATCTGTACAGGCTGTTTTCTCTTCACCGTACATAAAAATTCTTCCATAGCCAGAGACACATCCTGGCCTTTGATCAGCGTTGCGTAAATCTGTCTGTTCTTCTTATTGTTCAGAAAAACCCGTTCAAATTCCGGTGTCTTAAAAATCTTCAAAGCCTCCGCCCAATTATCTCTGGCCAAAGCCGCAAACTGATCCAGATCATTGATGGCACCCATACTGGTGGTGCAAAATGGTGCACAGACCTTCACTCTGTACGGGACAGTTATCTCACCGCCATTGCTGACAACGTAAAAGCAGCCATCACACACCTCTCCAATCTCCAGAGCCTGTGTATCAAAAACATAATGTATGCTCCCTGATGTTCCTATGATCGTTGACTCCAGACACTGCATCCACTTATTCGATGAGAAAACCATGGCGCGTATTTCAATATGATTACGGCTGTTCACCTGAATAACCCCTGTATACCGACTGCCAAATTCCACTTCCAGCTCTATCTCTTTCTCCGATATCTCTATATCCGGATTCTCATACTCAAATACACCTCTTGATAATAACTGAATTTTTTCTTTCACGTTCTCTCACCTTCTTTTCTTCCCATTCTATTCACTATCTATTCAACCTATCTGTTTAACTTGAATTCTGTTTCGCATAATGTATTTTATCACTAAATAGAGTTCTCTTCAATCTGTAGACGTCAAAAAAGATGTCCCATCACTGTCAGATCCTGTCATCTGTCATGGGACATCCTTTTCTTGTGTTCTTTGTCTGGTATTTATGCAAATTCAGGGAGCAGCCGCTGACTCTTCTGCTCAATTCCTGTCATACGGTAAATAAAGCCCGGCAATTCTGCCATCTGTTTGTAAGTCATAGCCACCTGATTCTTCTCCAGACGCTCTGTCTGCTCCAACAATGGGCTCAATATTGTATCCTTGGTGAAAAGATACGTAGAACGGATAGCCAGGTCAAAAACCATATATTCCTTCTTGCTGTTCATCCGAAAGGCCTGACGTTCGTAATCCACCACAACCCCGGGTCTCATCTGATTGATCGTCAGCTGAAGATAAAAATCTCTCAATATACTTTCTCTGGAAGCAGCCATCCATTCATAATCTCCATCCAGAATCTGTTCAAACTGCTTCTCCGACAACTTCAGATAACTCTTGGAGATAAGGCCTTCTCTCCTGCACTTCTTCTCGAGAATCAACCGGTCTGTCTGCCAATCGGTCATCATAATACAATAGCTGTCTGAGTTCCCGTGATTCACACTGACTGCATCTGACAGATAATTGATCTCTCTATTGAAAAATATCTTTCGTACAACAGAAATCCTGGCTGGTCTGAACTTCTTCTCTTTATGTAAAGTATCGATTATATTGTTATACTCCTTCTTTGGAATAATATTATTCTCTTCATAATACATTTCGTCAAACACTTATATTCTCACCTTTCCCTTTCCAAACGGATGTCCTTCTCCTTCCATCCGCAGCACTGTCTGTTCTTGATTTGACATATTTATTGTACGATACAATTGTGTATTTCTCATGAGGAAAGACTAAAATGTTTCTAAAAAAATAAAGACTGCCGAAACAGTCTTTATCTTATATTTTAGAAATATTTTATTAGTTTATTTACGTTTGATGATTTCATGACGACCCGGTCCATTGGATACCATTGTGA
>JBNMJG010000335.1:0-2072 GCA_050873705.1 Coprococcus sp.
AGGCTGCAGTCCTCATATGTCACCGGTATTTCTTCCCGCTTAAACCACTCTGCCATGGACAGTTCTGTCTGATCCAGGGTAATATTCTCTCCGCCTTCTAATTCTGCAAAAAAGCCCATCAAAAGTGTATCCGTAAATGACCAGGGCTGACTTTTATAATAATGCAGACGGCCGACTTTCAATCCAACTTCTTCCATGACTTCACGGCGGACGGTTTCTTCCACGGACTCTCCGATTTCTGAAAATCCTGCCAGCAATGCATAATTCTTATAAGTACGCCCTGCATATTTTGACATCAGTATCTTATCGCCATGTACAAGTCCAATGATCACTGCTGGTGAAATCTTCGGATATTCCATCAGACCGCACTCAGGGCACTGCATCATCCGCTCTTTGTCCGAATGCACCATCTGTGCCCCGCATCTGCCGCAGAACCTTCGGCTCCGGTACCATTCAGATAACTGAAGCCCGGTAACACCTGCAAATGCCCGGTATTTAGGCTGTGCCTTACGCATCTTAAAAATGTTCACAAATTGATATCTTTCCAATAGTGCATCGTCCATTTCCTCACACCAGAAATATCGAAGGTCATCAATTGAAAATAAATATCTATATTGTCTATCTTCTTTTTCACTTATCTCTTCATATGCCGGATAAACAATCTGATCACCGTCATATCGAAGCAGTACTTCTCTCTGTCTGTAAAAAAGCACACAATCACCCTTCTGAATATCATAGGGATGATACTCATTGTGATAATGATACGGTGCGATATCCTGAATCATGTTCATTCTCCTCTAGGCGTCCATCATCTCGGCACGCATTTCCTGTAATAATTTATGATAAAATGCCTGACCGCCTTTGACAATGTCATAGCGTCGGCCCTCCTGCTTCATCTGCTGTCTGCCAAAACTGCAGTTTAAGATATCTTCTTCTCTGTAAACTGAATGGTGTCCGATAATATCTCCATTCGGAAGGGACGCTGCTGATTTAAAGACATAAACTGTTGGTTCCTCAAGTGCCATTCCCAGAGACTCCAGCAGCTGATTCCCGATATCCATATTGCAGGTATAAATATGTGTATATCTGCCGGCCATTCTTGTAAAATCATATACTCTGAAATTCTCCAGCCAGTCTTCATTGAGCCAGCCATTCTCTCTCTCATAAGAAATAACAAGACAAACCGGCATCGTCCTTCTCCGGCTGAGAATCAGATCATGGATCTTCTTAATCTGATATTCACGGATAATCTTTCTGGATGTGGACAGATAACGCACATCAAAAAGGCCGATCTTATCTGCAATATTGGAATAAAACTTCGGACAGCTGAAATAACGGTTCAGATAACCTCTCCGCTCCTCAGAAACCGCATAAGAGTTTCTCACCGACAGCATCTGACGGCCATCCTCCTCCAGATAGCATTCTGCCTCTGTCACCCACACCTGTCCCGGTGCTTCCATATCGATATGCATACAGTTCATCTTCCAGTAATCATGCTCCGGCTCATAGACAATGACCAGACGATAGCCGAGAAGGTTCTTCTCAAAGGTCATAGGCTCTGTCGGAAGATCTCCATCCAGATGTCCGTATTTATCATAAAACCACGAATATGCCAATCTGGCGGCCTCTACGCAGGCATCGTGCTTTGAATATTTATAAGTACTGAGATTGACCAGTGCTTTAAAGACTGTCACCTTTCTGAGCGGCCTTAATTTACCAAAGGTCATCTCCTCACCGATGTTCTCATTGCCGTCATCAAATACATCCCTGTCATGAAAAAGCTTCTCAAGACGCTCATCATGGATCACCGCCTGATTGACCAGGGCAGCAATGGTATTCACATTGATCGGCACTCTTCTCGGCTGTTTCAGAAGCTCTTCCACCAGTACCTGTCTGCTGGTCTTAAACAGACGCTTCCCGAGATTGTCTTCCGAATAATCATTGTTCAGAAGCTCCTCAAGCTCCGGATACGTCGGGCGCTCTTCCATCTTCAGACGATAATGGGCTTTCATCATACCTGCCCAATTGCGCTCTTTGTAAAGCTCGTGCCCCAGATTTTCAATCAGTGTCAC
>JBNMJG010000336.1:0-2063 GCA_050873705.1 Coprococcus sp.
ATATAAATCTCCTGATCAGAAGAATAAGGTGCCGGTTCCCCATAATACAAAAGTATCTCTGTATCGCCAAGGCGGAACCGCTGCATACCGAGAACTTTCTTAATTGCCCCGCTGCTCTCCCCCGACGGACTGATGATCTCAATATCCGCTTCATCTCCATAATATTTCCAAATCTGAATATTCAACGTCGGTTCGTATTCACTGACACTGATCTCTATATCCAGATTCTGTCCTGCTGTCATCACCGCTGAAAAATGTCCCGAAGAAGCGGCATCGTTCCCGGCAGCAATGACAATACTGCTCTTCCACATCTGAGATACCGCATTGATATAAGACTCCAAAAGAGATTCACCATCATGGGCACCGTAGCTGCTGCCAAAGCTGATATTCACAGCTACAGGCTTTCCCGCTCGAACTGCCTCACGAATGACGAAATCCAACCCAAGCATCAGTTCTGTTGTTCTTGGAAAGCCCCTGGGATTTGCTGTTCCCATTTTCACCACAAGCAGTTCACTTCCCGGGGCCGCACCTCTGTTGACACCGCCGGAGCTGCTGCCGTTTCCCGCCATAATGCCCGCTGCTGCGGTTCCATGGCCGCTCCTGTCTTCACTTGGCACTATCCGCTTTCTTTCTTCCGATGTCTCTGCCGCCAACGCTTTATTGATATCCTCTTGTGTATACAATGCACCCCTGTCATATCCTTCCGGCGGCATTCCCTGAGCCGTCTGATCCCACAGCGAATAAATCCGCGTTGTCCCATCAGGATTTCTAAAATCTCTGTGGGTATAATCAATACCGGAATCAATCACCGCCGTGAAAACCCCTGCTCCTGTCAACTGCAGCGGCAGCGCCTGCACGGGATTTATGCAGGATGCGATCCTTCCCTGAACAACAGAAAAAACCAGCTGTTTGGATTTTTCAATATAGGTAATCACTTCCTCATCTGAAAAATCATCCAGCTGGTTTTGCTTAATTGTTACAATGGCATACTGTCCCTGTAAAGGGACAATCCGAATGCCCGGATAACGATTCTCTAGTGCCAGAATATCCCCTGTATACCTGACAATGATCTCCCAAGTATCCTCCTCCGGGTCAAAGCCCACACCGAGATTCTCTGACTTCTCCTTCTCAGTATTCGTTGAATTCACTGACAGATTCAATAAATTTTCTATTTTCTGATCAGCCATAGCCGCTCTCAAACTTAATCACTCATGGAAATATATGCACATTTATCATTCAATATACTTTAAATAGTGTCTGACTTCATTGTTCCCTGCAGACATTCACCCAACCTTTGGCTCCGGCAATCTGCTCCAGCTCCGGAATCGTCAGTTTCACTGCACTGTGGTCGTTTCCGGCTGCCGGGTAGACAGTCTCAAACTGCTTTAGGCTTTCATCCAGATAGACTTCAACCCCTTCATTGATACCAAAAGGACATACGCCGCCCGGTGCGTGTCCGATCTTTGCTTCTACTTCATCAAAGGGAATCATCTTCGCTTTCACATGGAAGGTATCTTTGTACTTCCTATTGTCCACCTTCGCTGTTCCTTCTGTCAGAATCAACACCGGCTGTTCTCCCTGAAGAAAAGACATAGTCTTGGCGATCATCCCTTCTTCCACACCAAGGGCTGCTGCCGCCTCAGCTACCGTTGCTGTGGATGCCTCTAATTCAATCACATGGTCCAGAAATCCTTTCTCCTCTAAATATTTTTCAGCTTTTTCTAATGACATTGTATTATGCTCCTTTAATTCTTTTCACCTTTGTCTGTTATGCATTCCTGCAACATCTATTCGACAATCTGTGCCTGCTGTTTCTCATGCTCTCTGGTCACCTGCCTCAAACACATCAGACACACCGGCGTAATATAAAGCGTTGCCGAAACCCATGCCGTCTGGTCAGCAAAACAGATGGCTGTAAATCCGTATGTTCCCACAAAGGCAAAGCTAACAAATGTTCTTGCGATCATTTCTGTCACGCCCGAGAAAATCGCTCTTCCTGAGAAGCCCATCCCCTGAGCACTCATTCTGAAGACGCTGAGCGGTCCGAGGCTCCAGTAGAAGAA
>JBNMJG010000337.1:0-2060 GCA_050873705.1 Coprococcus sp.
GTCTTGGCGCCCTCAGCTGCATGATACACAGGTACATCGCCTGACAAAGCCAGATCTACCAGTTCATCCGCCTTGCTGATACCATCCGATACCTGTCTGATGATGACTTTCTTGCCGTCAAAACGGTCAAGGGGTACCTGTGTATCCGCTGTCACGATAATGCAGTCTGCTTCAGCAATTTCCTGATCGGTGATCACGTTCTTTGCACCGCCGGATCCTCTTGTCTCAATTTTGATGAAACAATTTTTTGCCTTTGCTGCCTTCTCAAGGCCTTCAGCCGCCATATACGTATGCGCGATACCTGTCGGGCAGGCTGTTACTGCCAGAAGCTTTGCCTGTGCACCTTCAGCTTCGCCGGTATCTGCCAGACGTTCATCAATATCACTCTTCTCATCGTCTGCCTTATCCACAATTTCAAGAAATTCATCCACAGATTTGGCATTCAGCAGATCTGCTGTAAACTGCTCATCCATCAGAAGAACGGATAATTTGCTCAATACATCCAGATGGATATTGTCTTCTGTGTTCGGAGCTGCAATCAGGAAGATCAGATGAACCGGTTCATCATCCAGGGACTCAAAATCCACGCCATCTTTGACAACCATGGCTGCCAGTCCCGGTTTTGTAACGGCATCACATTTACCATGCGGAATGGCAATTCCTTCACCGATACCCGTTGTACTCTCTTCTTCTCTTGCATAAACTTTCTGTCTGTAAGCTTCAACGTCGTTGATCTTGCCGCTTTTGACCATCAGATCAACAACCTGATCAAGCGCCTCTTTCTTATCTTTCGGCGCACCATTAAGGGAAATACTCTGCTTATCCAATAAGTCTGTAATTCTCATGGTTTAATCCTCCGCTCTTACCTGCTTATAAACCTCTTCAATTTCGCTCTTTGTAGCCAGATATTCAGAAAATGCACTGGCACTTCCTGATGCAATACCCATACAGAAGGCATGCTCATAATCCTGTTTGTCCATCCAGCCGGCCATAAAACCTGCGACCATAGAATCGCCCGCGCCTACTGCGTTCACCAGATGGCCCTTCGGTGCAGGCTTATCAAATACCTGTCCGTCTTCCGCGATCAGAACGGCACCTTCACCGGCCATGGAGATCAGCACATTGCGTGCCCCCATTTCCTGAAGCTTTTTGCCGTAAGGAACAACTTCTTCTCTTGTCTTTAACTCTACACCGAAAATATCACCCAGCTCATGATTATTCGGCTTGATCAAAAATGGATGATATTCCAAAACATTCAGCAATAAATCTTTCGTTGCGTCCACAACGATCATCACGCCTTTGCCTTCCAGTCTTGCCATAATACGGCGATACATATCATCCGGCATGGACGATGGAATACTGCCTGCCAGGAAAAGGACATCCCCTTCACCAAGTGCATCCAACTGAACCATCAGCTGCTCAACTTTATCAGCGCCGATTGCCGGTCCGCTGCCGTTGATCTCTGTGCCATCAATGGATTTCAGCTTCAGATTAATTCTTGAAATACCTTCATCAATACGGATGAAATCGGATTTCACCCCCATTCCCTGCAGCTCACGGACAATCTCATCACCTGTGAAGCCGGCCATAAAACCAAGTGCTGTGCTTTCTATGCCAAGATTCATTAATAATGTTGAAACATTAATGCCTTTTCCTCCAGGAAGGATTAATTCTGAACTTGTTCGATTGGTAAGTCCCAGCTGAAAATCGTCTACTGCAACGATATAATCCAGTGATGGATTAAAAGTCACTGTATAAATCATCTTGTTACCTCCTGCTCTTTATTATGTTCATATTATAACGCCAGATTCAGCCAAATTCAATCAAACTACTTCACAAAATTAATGACTGATTTTGGTTGAATATGCACAAAAAAGATGCCGGCATGACCGAATCAGTCACAACCGACACCTTTTATATAATGAAAAGTGATTGGGCGTAAGATGTTTAATAAATGTTTTGAATAACAAGTGCAATACCGGACAATATCAATACGATAATGACCAGTCTCTTAATGACCGTTTCGTTCAAATGTCCGCAGCACTTCATGCCAAAAACAA
>JBNMJG010000338.1:0-2057 GCA_050873705.1 Coprococcus sp.
TATGATCAGTGAATGCCTTCTTACGAAGGGAACAGTCAATGCCTCTCTGATCGCTCCCAGAGAGATTTTTATCCATGCATTGAAAGCAAATGCAGTCGGGATCGTGCTGGTACATAATCATCCCAGCGGAGATGATACGCCCAGCAGAGAAGATCTGGCTGCAACAGAAAAGGTGAGATGCGCCGGAGATCTGATCGGGATCCGGCTGTTAGACCATATTATTATCGGCAGCGGACATTTTACCAGTCTGTGCGGGAGCTGGCACCATTAGGAAAGGGGAAACACCATTGGCGGGAAAAAAATACGGTCTGGATCTTGGAACAACGAACATCAGAATTTTCCAGGGCGGACATGGACTTGTCGTATATGAAAAAAATATGATTGCCATTCAGCGCAAGAAAGAAGTGGCGGCGATTGGCAATGATGCATTTGAGATGTATGAACGTACACCGGCATCCATTGTGATCTCAAATCCGGTCAGAGACGGTGTGATCGCAGATATCAACAATATGAACAAGGTGGCTGAAGCACTTCTGAAGAAATGCGGGTGCACATCGGGTTTTATGAGAAATAACAGTTTTTATCTTGCTGCACCATCAGATGTGACGGAAGTGGAGAAAAGAGCTTATTTTGATCTGATCGCGCATTCGGCGTATAATACACACAATATTTTTGTCATCGAAAAACCGTTAGCGGCAGCGCTGGGGGAAAATATAGATGTGATGAGCAAAAAGGGCATGATGATTGTTGATATGGGTGCAGGAACTACAGAGATTACAGTTATCACCATGGGCGGTATCGTTGTCAGCAAATTATTAAAGATGGGCGGCAATACAATTAATGCCGCGATCGGTCAGCTTGTCAAGGAACGTCATCATCTTGTGATCGGAGATAAGACAGCTGAAGCACTCAAAATAGAACTCGGACATGCCATTCCGGGACGCGGAAAGCAAAAGAGAGTTCTTGGACGGGATTTGATCACGGGCCTTCCGGCCAATGTGGAAGTGGCGGATCATCTTGTCTTTGATGCGCTGAAAGATTATCTTTTTCAGGTTGTTAAAACGATCCGCAACATCATGGAAACCATTCCGCCGGAATTATCGGCAGATATTATTGAAAGCGGTATTTATTTTACAGGCGGAACAACATTGATTCCGGAGCTTGACAGACTTTTCAGTGCTTCACTTCATGTGAAGACAGTATTTGCGGATAAACCGCTGGAAAGTACGGCAAAGGGACTCGGTGTGATCATGGATCATGCATCAGACTATAAAGAGCTGACATTCTCATTGAGAGATGCGGCTTTTGAATAGAGGAATGAATATGAAGAACAACAGAAAAAATAAAATAAAGCCAAAGTATATTCTGGTGGTGCTCAGTATCGCATGTCTTGCGGGAATCGGTTTTAGTCTCTTTAAGGGAGCATCTGTTCCCACAGCAGGAACCATTATCAATTCATTGATGGCGCCGATGCAGGAAGGAATCAATAGCTTTGGCGATTTTACCGCAGGTATTGCCCGGAGAAAACATAAGACGGCAGAACTTCAGTCTCAGAATGAGGCATTGAATGATGAAGTTGATAAACTGCAGGCAAAATTAACAGCAATGGAGAACAACCTGTCAGATTATGAAGATCTGCTCAAGCTTCTTGATCTTTCAGAGAAATATCCATCTTATGAGATGACAGGTGCCAGAATTATTGGAAAAGATGCCGGCAACTGGTATGATACATTTACCATCAACAAAGGAAGTGCCGACGGCATAGAAAAAGATATGAATGTTGTGGCGGATAATGGTCTTGTGGGAATTGTGACACAGGTGAATGCAAATTCATCTGTTGTAAGAAGTATCATTGATGATACAAGCAATGTCAGCGGCATGATCAGCAAAAATATGGATATTTGTATTGTCAATGGTGATCTGACACTGATGGACAGCGGCATGCTGAATGTGGAACTGATCACAAAAGGTTCTACTGTTGTTAAGGGAGATGAAGTTGTAACTTCTTATATCAGCAACAAATATCTTCCGGGACTCTTGATCGGTTATATCAGTGA
>JBNMJG010000339.1:0-2055 GCA_050873705.1 Coprococcus sp.
CGGATATCTTTGTCCTTCTTCTCCATCAGAAAACTATTAAACAGCTTGTCAATGATATCCGCTCTGGTTGCAACAGTTCCGAGATTTCCTTTCTCCATCGCTGTCAAAAGTGTTCCTTCGTTGTAGTAAGCCGGCGGTTTCGTCTGGCCCTCCCTCACTTTCGGGCGCATCACTGCATCCTTCCGTCCTTTTTCTAGTTTAGGCATGCTTGTCACAGTCATAAGCGGATTATCTTCCTCTTCTTCCCATTCTGATTCATAAGCCTGCTGCCATCCTGCTTCTTTCATCATCCTGCTGCCGGCTGACCACTTCTCACCGGCACAGTTACCTGTCAGCTTGATCTGCTCGTATTCACACGGAGGATAAAGCACAGCCAGGAAGCGGCGTACCACCAGATCATAAATCTTCCTCTCTTCTGAGGACATATGGTCCAACTGTACAAACTGCTCTGTTGGGATAATCGCATGATGATCTGAAACTTTGCTGTCATCAACAAAACTCTTATTCGTTCTGATCGGCTGCAAAAGCAGCTTCCCGGCCAGCTTCCTATACGGACCGACTGCGCAGGCCTGCAGTCTCTCTTTCAGAGTTTCTGCCACATCCCTGCCAATATATCGGGAATCTGTTCTCGGATAAGTCAGAACCTTGTGATTCTCATACAGACGCTGCATAATGTTCAGTGTTTCTTTTGCCGAATAGCCGAAACGCTTATTCGCATCTCTCTGCAGCTCTGTCAGATCATACAGTCCCGGTGAATAACTCTTCTTAACTGAACGCTGAACATCTGTGATCAGCATCTCATCCTTTTCTGCCTTTTCAGCAATAGACTGTATACGTCCTTTATCAAAAGAACGATTGCTGCCGCTCTTCCCATCCTGCCAGTTCCATGTCATGCCATGGCTCACTGTTGTCAATGTATAAAACTTCTTCGGCACAAAGGACTTGATTTCCTGCTCTCTGGCTGCAATCAACGCCAACGTCGGTGTCTGAACACGTCCGCAGGATAATTGTGCATTATAACGACATGTTAATGCCCTGGTTCCATTCATTCCTACCAGCCAGTCTGCTTCCGCTCTGGCCTCTGCCGCCGCATACAGATTGAGATAAGCTCTTCCATCCTTCAAATTCTTAAAGCCCTCTCTGATAGCCTTATCCGTCACAGATGAGATCCAAAGACGCTTAACCGGCTTCTTATTGCCGGCAATCTTCAAAATCCACCTGGCGACCAGTTCTCCTTCTCTTCCGGCATCCGTTGCAATGACAACTGTTCCCACATCTTTGCGAAGCAGCTGATTCTTCACAATCTGAAATTGTCTGTGTGTCTGTTTGATCACTACAAGCTTAAAATGCTGCGGCATCATCGGAAGATCTTCTGCAGTCCATGCCTTGTACTTCGGATCATACCCTTCCGGGTCTGCCAGTGTTACGAGATGTCCCAGAGCCCAGGTCACAATATACTTCTCACCTTCAAGTGCTCCCTGATTGTTTCTTGTACATTGCAGGACTCTGGCAATATCCCGCCCCACGGAAGGCTTCTCAGCAATTACCAATGTTTTCATCTATCATAAACCTCTGCCTTTCTGAATAAATAGGTTTCTTATAGTTTATCACATTATTTTTGTCCGTTACAGGCTAAAAATGAAGGATATTTGAAAATCTGTATTTTGATAAATTTTATGATAAAGCTTGACAGCAACGTCTTTTAATGATATAACTTTACAAGTCTCGTATAGAAAAGAGATTTAAAATCGAATACATTGTCATATAGGACTATAGATTTTCCAAGTTTCTGATTTACAAACTGGTGGTCTTTAGTCCTTTTTTTGTACCACTTATCAACCACAGCAGTTATTTTTAAAGCAGTTTTCCACTGTTTCATTCACTGCTGTACACCGCACTCAGAAAGGAGTTCAATATGTCTGCAGCGGATACTTCTTATATGAAAGAAAAACCTGTTCTGTCACTGCTGCTGAGTATGGGGATCCCCATGATGCTTTCCATGCTCATCAATTCTCTCTATAATATTGTTGACGGCATCTTTGTTGCCAGAATGAG
>JBNMJG010000340.1:0-2053 GCA_050873705.1 Coprococcus sp.
CAACGGGACATCCTGTCAGAGCATTGAGAAATCAGATGACGAAGAAGTATCTGGAACTGGAAAAGTCCGGTGCAGGATTTGAAGAACTGGAACTTTTAACCCTTGGCGGGCTTAGAAAAGCCGTTGTGGAGGGGGATGTGGTGAATGGCAGTGTCATGGCCGGTCAGAGTGCCGCCATGGTCAAAGAAGTGATGAGCTGCCATGATTTGATTCAGAAACTGGTAAGAGAGACAGAAGAATGCTTTGGGAGAAAATATTATGAGTAAGATAGCGTTTATTTATCCGGGACAGGGTGCCCAGAAAGCGGGAATGGGCAAAGATTTTTATGCATACAGCCCTCTGGCGGCGGAGATTTATGACAAAGCCTCAGAGATTTTAAATATAGATATGAAAGCGTTATGCTTTGAAGAAAATGATTTATTAGATCAGACAGAATATACACAGGCGGCCATGGTGACCACCTGTCTGGCCATGACGGCTGTTCTGGAGGAAGCAGGCCTGCAGCCGGATGTCACCGCCGGATTAAGCCTGGGCGAATATTGTGCCATTGCGGCGGCCGGCGGTATGACGAGGGAGGATGCCATTCGTCTTGTACGAAAAAGGGGAATCCTCATGCAGAATACCGTGCCGAAGGGTGAGGGAGCCATGGCAGCGGTCATCGGTGCAGAAACAGAGCTGATTGAAAACTGTCTGGCACCGATTGCGGATGTGAGCATTGCCAACTACAACTGCCCGGGACAGATTGTCATTACCGGCAAGATGGCGGCAGTGGAACAGGCGGCAGAGGCTTTAAAGGCAGCCGGCGTCAGAAGATGCGTCATGCTCAATGTCAGCGGACCTTTTCATTCACCGATGATGATTCCGGCCGGCGAAGTGCTGGATCGGGAGATGGCAGATATGCAGTGGTCAGAACTGCATATCCCTTATGTCACCAATGTGACAGCGGAATATGTCACAGACATCCATGAGACAAGAGCCCTTCTGGCAAAACAGGTGGCTTCCTCCGTCAGATGGCAGGCTTCCATGGAACGGATGATTGCCGATGGTGTGGATACATTTGTTGAAATCGGTCCGGGAAAGACACTGGCAGGTTTTATGCGGAAAATTAACCGCAATGTCAAAGTTTACACAGTGAATACGGTGGAGGATGCACAGAAAGTTATTGAAGAACTTAGACAATGAATCCTCTGATGCAGGATAGAAACAGGAGAGCAAAATGGGAAAATTTGACGGAAAGACAGCAGTGGTGACCGGTGCTTCCAGAGGCATCGGACGGGCCATTGCCAAAAAACTGGCAGCTTGCGGCGCGACGGTGATTATCAATTACAACGGTTCAGAAAGCAAGGCCGCAGCTGTACAGCAGGAGATTATTGATGATGGCGGCAAAGCGGATATTTTTAAGTGCAATGTCAGTGATTTTGCAGCCTGCGAAGCTTTTTTCAAGGCTGTGACAGAAAAATATGGCCGGATTGATTTCCTTATCAATAATGCAGGGATTACAAAGGACGGTCTTTTGATGGCCATGAAAGAAGAGGATTTTGACAGTGTTATTGATGTGAATCTGAAAGGCACCTTCCACTGTATCCGGTTTGCAGCCAAACAGATGATGCGTCAGCGCTATGGCCGGATTGTCAATATGGCTTCTGTTGTAGGTGTGGCCGGCAATGCAGGACAGGCCAATTATTCGGCTTCCAAGGCAGGCGTTATCGGATTGACGAAATCCGCAGCCAAAGAGCTGGCTTCCAGAGGCATTACGGTGAATGCCATTGCGCCGGGAATGATCGAAACGGATATGACGGCAAATCTGGCAGAAAAAGTGAAGGATGAGATGATGAAGCAGATTCCGCTGAAGCGCTTCGGACAGGCAGAGGATGTGGCCAATGCGGCAGCTTTTCTGGTGTCTGATGATGCGGCTTACATAACGGGACAGGTGCTGCATGTGGACGGCGGCATGGTCATGTAGGCGGATTGTTTATATGAGTGATATGGATAGATTTCAGAATGGAGAAAATGATGGAAAAGCGCAGAGTAGTGATTACAGGTATGGGTGCAG
>JBNMJG010000341.1:0-2043 GCA_050873705.1 Coprococcus sp.
ATATTAGCCTTATTGACTTCATCTGATGTTGCAGTTTTGACAAGAGAGAGCTTGGCATAAACAAACACAACAGGAATCAGGATCAGAATCAGAATCAGCTCAACGGCAAAAATAATGCCCCAGCGCTTGGCTTTGGATGACTTCCTTTTCTTTCTTCGTTTACTCATTGTAGAAATCCTCACTTTGTAATCGTTATGTACTTTCGATTGGTTAAAATAAATCTGTATTTATTTTGTAAATTGTATGGCTTAAAAAGCATAAACAATCTTAATAATACTCTAAAAATGTTGATATGACAAGCTTTTTCTCCATATCTAAATAAATCTTATAACATAAATTTTTCATTTTTGGTTCACAATCTTAACACAATTAGGTGTTAGTATTAAGCCATAAAAAGAAATTAAGACGAAAGGGGTTATCTATTATGGCATTTGATGATCAGGATAGAGTTAATTATACAGATACAGAGAATCGTTCAGAAGAACATACGACAGCGGAAGGAACACAGCAGAAGAATGAGGAAGCAGAGTCCTCAGGTTTATACAGAATGACCAGAGAGGATCTTAAAAATTCTGCACTGTATACAGAGCCGGTCCACAGCAGCAGGACAGCTTCAGAAAATGTAGGTGAAAACGGAAGCTCAGCCGGACATACGGGAAGTTCTTATGCAACAGGCAATGACTACAGTTATTATCATGCACCACAAAGCAGCAATGGCGGAACTGGTAATGGCGGCAACGGCGGCAATGGCGGACATACCGGAGGCGGAGCTGGTTTCCACAATGGTCCTGAGAAAAAGCACACACATAAGAAGGGCGGATTTGGTAAGACAGTGGCCAAGGCAGCCTGTCTGGGTGTTGTCTTCGGGCTGGCAGCATCAGCTGTTATGTTTGGTGTGAATAAGGCCACAGGTGTATCTGCATCAGCCAATAACAGCAGTACGGCAGCTTATAATGTCAATATAGTGAAGACATCTGCAGCCGGTGTGGAGACAACGGATTCAAAGGATGTATCAGATATTGTGTCTAATGTTATGCCGGGGATCGTTGCAGTGAATACAACGGTTGAATCGACTTCAACAGACTGGTTCGGCAGACAGTATACGCAGGAATCCAAGGGTGCCGGTTCCGGTATGATCATCAGTGAAGAGAATAATACCTTATATGTGATGACCAATTATCATGTTGTTGAAGGTGCCAAAGAAGTATCTGTTCAGTTTAATGACGGCAATTCGGCCACAGCAACTGTTAAGGGATATGATGAAGACAAAGATGTCGCAGTATTGACAATTGATATGACTCAGTTATCAGAAGATACAAAGAATGCCATTGCAGTGATGGTAATGGGTGATTCAGATCAGCTGAAAGCCGGAGAAAGTGCCATTGCCATTGGTAATGCATTGGGTTACGGACAGTCTGTAACAACCGGTGTCATCAGTGCGGTCAACAGAGAAGTATCTTTAACAGATAAGACAATGACACTGGTTCAGACAAGTGCAGCCATCAACCCAGGCAACAGCGGCGGCGCATTATTGAACGGCAAAGGTGAAGTCATTGGTATGAATACTGTGAAGTATTCCGATACATCTGTTGAGGGCATGGGCTATGCAATTCCTATCAATACAGCGCTGGAGACAGCCAAAGGCATCATTGACGGCACAATTGTTGCAAAGACAGATGAGACAACGGCATTCCTTGGCATTACAGGCGGTACACTGGATGAGGATACAGCTTCTGCTTATAACGCTCCGGCCGGTATCTATGTCAGCAATGTAGCATCCGGTTCAGCGGCACAGCGTGCTGGTCTGCAGGCAGGATGCATCATTACAGGTTTCAATGGTGAAGACGTTTCAACAATGGAAGATCTTCAGAAACTGATCCAGAATTGTGCACCTGGTGACAGTGTAACCATTACAGCACAGTTCCCGGACAGCAACGGCAATTATTCAGAACAGACACTGACAACAATTATGGGTTCAAAGGCTGATGCAGGGGACAGCAGTCAGAGCACACAGCAGAACGGACAGAGTGGTCAGGGTCAGCA
>JBNMJG010000342.1:0-2012 GCA_050873705.1 Coprococcus sp.
GAAGCCTAGGAAAGAATATCGGTATACAACCGTGTACCAGTTCTCTGCCGACGAATAAAACGCTTCGTACTGCTGAATAAGGACGGGCGGCTGTGCTTATTCAGGCTGTACGAAAGCTCCAAGGAACCATGGTAATCATTTGTTTATATAAATGCTTCGCGCTTAGTACACAAGGATAGTACGGTCTGGTAATTCAAACTTCTACTGCCCGACTTTCTATCTCTAAGGATATAATAGATGCGAAACTTCACAGCCTTAAAAAACGATGAGCCAATTAACAAATTCAAAAGCAGGTGCTTCCATTACGGCCGGTCCTTAGGCGGTGTTTTTTGCCGCCTTAGTACCGCTGCCAGTAATGGGCAGTGCGAACGTGCCTGCTTTGAATTGTTAATTGGCTCATCGGTTATTTAAACTTGAAAGTTTCGCCCCATTATATCCTATAACCAGGCTTTGATCTTAGCATAGATGCCTGCTGCATCCAGACCGTATTTCTCGAGCAGTTTGACTGCCGGACCGGATTCGCCGTATACATCGTTCATGCCGATCTTCAGTACTTTGACTGGTTCTCTCTCACATAAAACGTCGCAGACTGCGCTGCCGAGACCACCGATAACAGAGTGCTCTTCGACTGTTACGATCTTGCCTGTCTTCTTAGCTGCTTCTGCGATCAGATCTGCATCGATTGGCTTGATTGTATGGATGTTGATAACCTGTGCATGGATGCCCTCTTCTTCCAGCTTAGCTGCTGCTGTCAGGGATTCATTCACGCAGAGACCTGTTGCGATGATTGTCAGATCTGTGCCCTCTTTTAAGACAACACCCTTGCCGATCTCAAACTTGTAATCCGGACGGTCATTGATAACAGGCACTGCCAGACGGCCAAAACGCAGATAAACCGGTCCCTGATGCACATAAGCAGCCTTTACAGCGGCTCTTGCTTCAACATCATCAGATGGGTTGATCACAACCATACCAGGGATGGTGCGCATCAATGCAATATCTTCGTTGCACTGATGGGTAGCACCGTCTTCACCAACGGAAATACCGGCATGGGTAGCACCAATCTTCACATTCAGATGAGGATAACCGATGCTGTTTCTAATCTGTTCAAAAGCGCGGCCTGCTGCAAACATTGCAAAAGAACTTGCAAATGGCACTTTGCCTGTAGCTGCAAGACCTGCTGCGATACCCATCATATTGCACTCAGCAATACCGCAGTCGATATGTCTTTCAGGAAATTCCTTCTTAAAAATACCTGTCTTGGTTGCTTCAGCAAGGTCAGCATCCAGAACAACAACTTCTTCATGTTCTTTGCCAAGCTCTACCAGAGCATGACCATAACTTTCTCTTGTAGCGATTTTCTTTACTTCTGACACAGTGCTTCACCTGCTTTCTCTAATTCATCCATAGCGATGGCATATTCTTCGTCATTCGGAGCCTTGCCATGCCATCCAGCTTTATTCTCCATAAAGGATACACCCTTGCCCTTCACACTCTTCAGGATAATGGCTGTAGGCATGCCCTTTGTCTCTCTTGCTTCCTTGAAAGCAGCTCTTAATGCTTCAAAATCATGCGCATCTACATCTGCAACAACATGGAAATTGAAGGCTTCAAACTTCTTGTCGATCGGATATGGTGAGCAGACATCTGCAATATTGCCGTCGATCTGAAGGCCGTTGTTGTCAACGATCACAACAAGGTTGTCCAGCTTGCGGTGGCCGGCAAACATAGAAGCTTCCCATACCTGGCCTTCCTGGATCTCACCGTCACCAAGTAATGTATAAACACGATAATCTTCATGGCTGAGCTTTGCAGATAAAGCCATGCCGACTGCCGCTGAAATTCCCTGACCCAATGATCCTGAGGACATGTCAACACCCGGAATGTGCTTCATATCAGGATGCCCCTGAAGATAAGAACCGATATGACGCAGTGTCTTCAGGTCTTCCACAGGGAAATAACCTCTCTGAGCCAATACAGAATAAAGTCCCGGTGCAGTATGACCCTTAGAC
>JBNMJG010000343.1:0-2009 GCA_050873705.1 Coprococcus sp.
GGAGCGGGGCTCTGATCTGCCCGCTGGTGCCGATCTGATCAGAAGAACGGGCGGAGCAGAGCCCCGCCCCTACAAAGTGCAAAGCAAATAAAGACAACTTCCCCGCAAAAAGGTGCAGACCAGTAAGTTTGGTCTGCACCTTCTATTGACGTTGAGGTCAAAAGCATGGTTTTTTGTCTAAGAAGCCAGCCATAAAAGAAAAAACGACTGACCAAGTAATGAGGT
The DNA here is from genome assembly GCA_050873705.1 of Coprococcus sp. GTDB lineage: Bacteria > Bacillota > Clostridia > Lachnospirales > Lachnospiraceae > Coprococcus_A. Next base: position 226 of record JBNMJG010000343.1, read on the forward strand.
CAGCCGGATGATCTATCCTGTTTATCGGTATTTACCAATGTTTTTATGTGAGCAGTGGGTTTTGGGAATGACAACAGAAGCCCCTTCGTTGCCGAAGCAGCTTTTTAAAATTTACTGCTGAAATTTTAGCGCCGAAGAAAAACTTGCCGGGAATCTTGCCGCGCACCGGCATCTCATCAACATGATAACAGTTTCGCAGAATAGCCGGGATCGCTTCAACTCCGTTTCGTATCCTTCTCCAATTACGGAAGTCTTCTGCTGCTATGAGTCTCTGCTGGTTCGCACGCCCTATGGCAGAGCGGGATAGCACGATCAAGCTGGAACATTTTCTGAGTTTTGGATGGCAGTGTTCAAGATGTGGACATTGAGAACAAGATTCATTTGGGAAATATGCTTTCACTTGGTTGCTTGTAGAAATATATTTGCAACGGATCGGCTTATGGCCGGCAGGGCACCGCAAAATTTGTTCGCCATCCTCGCTGATCTCAAAATCTGCATAGATGTCTGGCACCGGTGTGCCTTTCAGACTTGTGTTGATCAGTTTCACATTCTTTTCTGCTGCGGCATCCCGGTGCATCTGCCCGGAATATGCTCCATCCATCACAATAAAAGCGGGTGCTTCTTGAGGTGGCAGCTGGTCAAGGTGATCGCCAAGGAAACGGGAATCGGAATAGATATTTTGCTCATATTGGTAATCCACGATGACAGAACCGCCATTACTGACAGTTTCTACGATATTCGCCACATAGCCGATGTGCTTCTTTCCAGCCTTGGCACTGAAGGTAGCCTCTGGGTCTGTCGGGTTTTGAAGAGATGTCGGTTTCGGTGATTCTTCCCCTTTGATGCGAAGCCTGCGCCCTCCATTATCAATAGCGGTCTGCTCCTCCAGACACCGCAGTAACAACTGGTGCTCTTTCACATGGCTGTATTTGTCCTGACAGCGCTCTAACAATATATCCGCATCTTTGATGATCGCTGCTGTCCTGGTATCAATATCAATATTTCTGCTATGGTAAATGACAAGATTGCGGTCGTCCGGATCGGTGTAGTGCTCAAGGCCGGACAGATCCATGCCGGTATGGTTTTTATGGTGGTACTTTACCGCTCTGGCAACACAGGAATACAACAGTTCAATGCGGCTCAGATTTCGGATATTGGCTTCTATCATCAGAGAGTCCATTCGCTTGATACGGGAATTGATCCCCATCATTTTAGCGATTTTTTCACTCAGATCCTTGACACAGTCATGAAACAGATCCACGCCGTGGGCACACTCATATTCATAACAGCGGCGGCGAAACCGGGACAATGTTTTGTCACTCAACGGCTGTTCTTCAAAACTGGTAGTGCGCAGTGCGTATTGATAGTGGATGTCCAACATCAAATTCTCCACCATTTCGTCATCAGAGAGGTCAAAGAGTTCTTTGATGATCAATGCTCCAACGATGATGTTTACCGGCGTATTTGGTCTGGATGCATTTTCAGAGTATAGAACACGAAAGCGTTCTTCATCGATTGCAGGGAAGATCTCATCGGAAAACACTTTTGCCCATGATTTTTCCAGACATTTTCTTTCCCGCTCTGTCAGACGAAGACTTCGGTCAAATATTGAGAGCTGCTGACTGGGATTTGCTCTGTATGACATGAAAACACACCACCCGTGTTTTCTTTTATTCTATCATATTTTTCGCATTTTTTCACCTGAAAACTGCTTGAACAAATGACCTTTTGACCCCAACGTCGCAATGTGGTACAAACCTCTTTTTCTTGGCAGCGGGAAGCCC
>JBNMJG010000344.1:0-2005 GCA_050873705.1 Coprococcus sp.
CTATTTTCTGGCGCCGCATACTTCATCTGCGGCCAATTTTTTTATTTATTTACAGCAAATTATTTAAATATTAGAAAACTCACAGTGCAAATCCGGAATTGTCAAAAGGATATTTGCCAGATAATGCCCCCTGTGGTATCATATAAATAGAACAGATACATTCAAAAATCCACTGTCTTTTTTGAATAGATCTTATCAAAGGAAGGATGAATTATATGGGAAAATATCAAAGAGTTTTTCTGATCGTACTGGATTCTCTGGGCATCGGTGCCATGCCGGATGCTGAACATTTCGGAGACGCAGGAACCGATACCCTTGGACATATCAGTGATACCGTACCCCATCTGAATATACCGAACCTGCAGAAACTGGGACTGGCTAATCTGCATCCGTTAAAGCAGGTCGCACCTTCTGAACATCCCCTTGCCTGTCTGGCAAGATTGTACGAGAAGAGCAACGGCAAGGATACCATGACCGGCCATTGGGAGATGATGGGTATAGAAACAAAGAAACCATTTATCACATTTACAGAGCATGGTTTCCCGCCGGAACTGATCAAAAAACTTGAGGAAAGAACCGGTCACAAAGTCATCGGCAATAAAAGTGCCAGCGGTACAGAGATTTTGGATGAGCTCGGAGAAGAGGAGATCGCCACAGGGCATATGATCGTCTATACCTCCGCAGACTCCGTTCTTCAGATCTGCGGCAATGAAGAAACATTCGGGCTTCAGGAATTATACCGCTGCTGTGAAATTGCAAGAGAATTGACCATGAAAGATGAATGGCGTGTCGGCCGCGTCATTGCAAGACCTTATGTCGGCAAAAAACGCGGTGAGTTTGTCCGCACAAGCAATCGCCATGATTATGCACTTAAACCGACAGGCCCGACCGCATTAAATGCCTTAAAAGATGCCGGTTACAGCTGTATTTCCGTGGGCAAGATCTATGACATTTTTGACAGTGAAGGATTGACAGAGTCCAACAAATCCAAGAGTTCTGTCCATGGAATGGAACAGACCATTGATATTGCCAAAAGAAATTTCAAAGGTCTCTGCTTTACAAATCTCGTAGATTTTGATGCCCTCTGGGGTCATCGCAGAAACCCCATCGGATACGGAGAAGAGATCGAGCGATTTGATATAAAACTCGGTGAGCTGCTGAAGTTTCTTCGTGAAGATGACCTGTTGATCCTCACTGCAGACCACGGCAACGACCCGACCTACACAGGTACCGACCATACCCGGGAAACAGTTCCTATGGTTGCCTACTCACCGTCCATGAAGAATTCCGGTGTACTCAAAGACCGTGAAGCCTTCCATACATTTGCCGTTCTCGGTGCAACGATTGCAGATAATTTCGGTGTCGCTATGCCAAAGGGCAACATCGGCCAATCCATACTGGAGCTGCTGCAGTAATCTGTGAATCCGTTTATCTGCAGTCCAAAACATTTTGCGATATGATAATCCGGGAATCTTCCCTGATAAATAATTGAAAGGAAACAACAAAAGATGATCTGTATAAAAAACGGACGCATCCATGATGCTGTCCATGAAACACCTTACATTGGCAATATTCTGATTGAAGGAGATAAGATTACAGCCATTGGTTCTGATCTTTCTGTACCTGCAGATGCCCGTATCATAGATGCCGGAGGAATGGAAGTCTATCCGGGATTTGTCGAAGCCCACTGCCACCTGGGTCTGGAAGAATATGGCATCGGCTATGAGGGAATGGATATCAACGAACTGAATGATGCCGTTACACCTCAGATGCGGGGAATAGACAGTATCAATCCCCTGGACCCGACATTTGAAAAAGCAGCAATGGCCGGTATTACCTGTGTCGGTACCGGTCCCGGAAGCGGCAATGTTCTCGGCGGTACTTTTGCAGCGATCAAAACAGTCGGACATTGTGTCGATGACATGATTGTCAAAGATGGTGTCGCCATGAAATGTGCTTTCGGCGAGAATCCGAAAAACTGCTATAAAAACAAGAGTGTTTATAC
>JBNMJG010000345.1:0-2002 GCA_050873705.1 Coprococcus sp.
ATATAATTTGGTTGCATTAGAGCTTATGTAAATATGCTCTGGTATCAATAAAAATTTAGAAATGCTGTTCGGTTCTGCTGATGATGTCATCCTGAACTTCTTTTGCAAGTTCTGTAAACATAGCACTGTATCCGGCAACTCGAACAACTAAATCTTTATAGTTTTCAGGATGAGCCTGTGCATCGAGCAGAGTTTCCTTGTCAACGACATTGAACTGGACGTGCATTCCCTTTTTATCAAAATAGCTTCGGATAACAGAGGCAAAGTTCATAAGACCCTGATCACCGGCAACTGCGGAAGGAAGGAACTTCTGGTTATAAAGAGTACCGTTAGAAGCAACTTCATGATCAAGTTTTGCAACAGAAGCAGCTGCAGCAGTAGGTCCCTTGACATCCTTACCGGCTCTTGGGGAACATCCATCTGCCAGAGGCTTTTTAGCGAGACGTCCATCTGGTAAAGCTCCAACATCTTTACCGAATAATACGTTGGCAGATACAGGATAAATACCAGCCTGGAATTGTCCACCACGAGGATTGGTATATTTTTCAACTTCATAACAATAGATTTGTGCACAGCGTCTTGCAATCATATCAACTTCATCGATATCGTTGCCGAAACAATCTGTAGCATCCATCATTGCACGAATGCGTTCGTATTTCTCATTATTGCTGCGGCAGGAAGCAGGAGCAGCGGCAGGTTTCTTATTAAAGCTGATGCCTTCTTTTCCAAGAATTTTACAGATCTGATCATATAAATCTTTTTCGATATCTGTTTCAGCTGCTGCGGAACAAGGGGCAGTATCGCCATCAACCGGGTAACCAAAGTTGGCATCCATAGCCTCTTTTAACTCAGCAAAAGTAATGTCTTTATCATCAAAAACATGTTTCTTTATAGCGTATACAGAGTCACCACTGTCAGCAACACCAAATGCCTGAGGACCGGTAAAGTTATATTTAGCACCACCGGCACAGATACCCTTGGCATCAGAAATACAGTCAGCAACAAAGCTTGATAAGAAAGGAAGTTCTCCACGTTCCATATGTGCATAATCAACACAGTTATCTGCTTCTGCTACATAGTATACAAAATATTCTATCTGTTTCTGGAAGGCTTCCATGAAGTCTTCTAAAGTCTTAAAGGTATCAACTTCACCTGTCTTTGGACCAATCTGTAAATCACCGATTCTACCATTATTAATAGTGATTTCAAGAATTTTAGCAACATTTACAAATGCAGCATCGTGCCAGCCCTGCTCCTTTCCTGGTACAGATGGTTCTACACAGCCGATAAGACCATAACCGCGGGCATCGTGAAGAGAAATTCCACGGTTTGTAAGTGCAGGAATAATAACCTCATCATTATACATAGCCGGAAGACCATATCCAAGTCTTGCAAGTTCACAGGCTCTGTAGAGGAATTCATCAGGAGTACCCTGCCATACACGGATAGAGAAAGATGGTGCACTAAGACGAAGATGTGCAACCGTTTCCATCATCATATAGGATAATTCGTTTGTGGCATCCATACCATCTTCTGTCTGTCCGCCGGCACCGATATTCTGGAATACCTGGAATCCTGCAAATGCCTGGGCAGAAATCTGATCACGAACTTTATTAAGGTCGTTTAATTTAACAAATACACAGTCGAGTAATTCCTGTGCAAACTCTTTTGTGATAGTTCCGTTAGCCAGATCTTTTTCAAGATATGGATACATGTACTGATCAAAACGTCCAGGAGATTCGGAATGTCCACTGGATTCTACCTGAAGAATCATCTGTGTGATGATGAAAGACTGGCAGGCCTCATAAAAGTTTGTAGCACCATTAGCAGGAACTTTTTCACAGTTTGCAGCAATTCGAAGGAGTTCTGCCTTTCTTGTAGCATTCGTTTCAACAGCAGCCATTTCTTTCGCTTTATCGGAATAACGTTTTGCAAAATTGATGGCAGCAGATAATACAGTAATAACAGCCTTGCAGAACTGTGTTTTTTGAATAAATTCAGG
>JBNMJG010000346.1:0-1989 GCA_050873705.1 Coprococcus sp.
GTCTGCTGATCTGGTATATTCAGCAGCCGGGACAGATTTTGCTCCACGGCTATCAGCTTCAGAGAATTTTGACGTTCCTTAATCCTTCTGATTACCTTTTGACGACCTATCATCAGCAATATAATTCGATTATGGCAATCGGATCAGGAATGCTTACAGGCAAAGGGCTCAATAACAACACCATTACATCTGTAAAAGGCGGAAACTTTATATCCGAACCGCAGACAGACTTTATTTTCGCAGTAGTGGGAGAAGAACTGGGATTTATAGGAAGCTGTGTGGTACTCGGATTACTCCTGCTGATCATTTTGGAATGTCTTCATATTGCCAAAGATGCAAGAGATATGAGAGGACGCCTGATCGCATCTGGAACTGCCGGTATTTTGATATTCCAGACCTTTGTCAATGTCAGTGTGGCCACAGGTATGCTGCCGAATACGGGGCTGCCGCTGCCTTTTGTCAGTTATGGTCTGAGTTCATTGCTGAGTAATTTTATATGTATTGGTTTAGTTTTAAATGTTGGTTTACAGCGGAACAGGAGGTAACGTTTTATGAACATTGGTTTAGTAGCACATGACACAAAGAAAATGCTGATGCAGAATTTCTGTATTGCTTACAGAGGAATTCTGGCAAGAAATGAATTATATGCGACAGGCACAACCGGTCGTTTGATAGAAGAAGTCACTAATCTGAATATCCACAAGTTCCTTGCAGGCCATCTTGGCGGCGAGCAGCAGCTTGGTGCACAGATTGAGCACAACAACATCGATCTGATGATCTTTCTGAGAGATCCTTATACGCCAAAGCGGCATGAACCGGATGCACATGCCATTGTCAGCCTTTGTGATGCCCACAACATTCCCATCGCAACAAATCTTGCGACAGCAGAACTGCTGATCAAGGCTCTTGACAGAGGCGATCTTGAGTGGCGAGAATTTTACAAGTAAACAGGTGAAGAATGATGAAGAAACTATTAGCAGCTGTTTGTGTATGCAGCATGCTTTTATGCGGTTGCCAGAGTCAGGAGGCATATCTGAAACCGTACGCAGGTGTAACTGCCAGTAAGACAGCAGATGTATCATCTATGATCGATACACGCGTATGGGAAGGATTTGCGGCGGATCTCGGTGTCGTATCCGTAGATGACAGTGAAAACGGTATTGATTCTGAGACACTTTCTCAGATTGATGCCAAGGAAGTTTTTCTTACCGGAACAACAGACAGTACAGTACTCACTGCTTATAATATTTATACTCAGATGCCGCCGGCAAGTATTACCAAGATATTGACAGCCCTTGTGGCCCTTCAGAGTGTCAGCGATAAAGATCTGGATCAGGAGGTCACATTGACGGATGATGTGAATATCGATGTGGCAGATGCGCAGGTCTGCGGCTTTAAGCCTGGAGATAAGATGACACTTCGAACGCTGCTTTACTGCATGCTGATCTATTCAGGCAATGACGCAGCCAATGCAGTGGCATCGGCTGTCAGCGGCGGCGATATTCCGGCTTTCTGCGATAAGATGAATGAGACGGCTGCAAAGCTTGGTGCAACACAGACACATTTTGTGACTCCGAATGGTCTGGATGATCCGGATCATTATACAACAGCCTATGATCTCTATCTGATATTTAAGGAATGTCTGAAATATGATGTTTTCAAAGATGCCATCCATCAGGCCAGCTATACAGCAGTCTTTACAAGAGACGGTCAGGAGATGCAGCAGACTTATGAGACAACAAACTATTATCTGCTTGGTTACAAAACTCCTCCGGATGGTGTCAGCATTATCGGAGGCAAAACAGGAACCACAGATAATGCAGGATTGTGTCTGATACTGTATGTAGAAGATGCTTCAGGCAACGGATATATCTCTGTTTTGTTAGGTTGTCCGGATAAAGACACACTATATTCGAGTATGTCAAAATTATTATCAAAAATTCGCAAATAAGCATTGTATTTTTAGACAAATTATACTATAATTAAGAC
>JBNMJG010000347.1:0-1985 GCA_050873705.1 Coprococcus sp.
CGGATGGCGGTATGGGGGCAGAAGAGAGTTACAAGTTGTCAAATCCTGATGAAATGCGTTATTTCTATGAGACAAAGTCAGATGTTGATTATATTATGGAAGAATTCATCACAGGAGATATCTGGTCTTACGACGGCATCTCAGACAGTCACGGCGATATTATATTTGAGACAACGGTATCCTGGCCGAGAAGTGCGGCAGACATTGTGAACAACAAGGATCATCTGTCCTATTATACAGCCAATATGCTGCCTGAAGATCTGAGAAGAGCCGGAAGGGCGACAGTGAAGGCTTTTGATGTCAGAAGCCGTTTCTTCCATTTGGAATTTTTCAGACTTCTTGATGATAAAGAAGGATTGGGCAAAAAGGGAGATATTGTTGCACTTGAAGTGAATATGCGTCCGGCAGGCGGATGGACACCGGATATGTACAATTATGCCAACAGCGTGGATGTGTACAGCATCTGGGCAGATATGGTTGTTTATGACAAGACCTATGTTGATTTGAATCAGAGAAAATATTTTGCAGTTTATGCAGGCCGAAGAAATGGCAAGAATTATATCCATACACCGGAAGAAATCCGTGAACGCTATCGTGATCAGATTGTGATGGATGAGGATATTCCGGAGATTATTTCAGGTGCAATGGGAGACCATATGTGGACAGCAAGACTGGATACAGAAGAACAGAAGGATGAATTTATTGATTTTGTGCAGGCAACATGGCAGTAGAAGGGAAGGATGAATATGCCTTTTATACGGACAACGACGAATGTGAACCTGGATGAAGCACAGGAGAAAAGTCTCAGAGAAGGAACTGCAGAACTTGTAAAAGATATTCTTGGTAAAGACCCGATAAGAATGATGACGGCTTATGAGGGCGGTGTTCATCTTAGCAGGGGAACAGGTGAGAATCATCATGTGCCCACGGCCTTTGTGGAATGCAAGTTTTTCGGCGGCGGCGGTTATGAAGTGTTTGAGAAGTTTGATCAGGCAATGCATGATCTGTATCGGAAGACGTTGTCAATTGAACCAATGAATCTGTACATCAAATACGAAGTGATTAATGGCTGGGATAAACCGGCACAGATATTTAAGATTTAACATACAAAAGACTATTCACAGAAGAGACTCAGACAGTATCAAAATATATGAAGATACCGGGCATATTGTGAATAGTCTTTTGATTTTCATATTGGAGTGGCTGCCGTTTGAAACTGCTGCAGCAAATTACAAATTTACCTGTGAATTTTGAGATGAAATTTCCTGTTAAGCTATTTGGTCACAAGGGCGTCTGTTCCAAGCTTCTCTTTGAGATAACGGTAATAGTCAGAGGTAAGGATTTTGCCGGCAGCAGTCCATTTGGCATCAACAACATTCTGCATTGTACTCAAATAATTGGCCGGGAGAGAAGCATTGGTCAGTGCTTTTGTCTCGCCTGTGACAGTATCGTAGATGAGATAATCTGTGATAAAGCTTTTGTTGGCAAAAACCATTAATCCCGGAGAATCTGATAAAATATCCTGTCCGCTGTAAAGGCGTGAATCATAGTTCAGACCGAGAAGATTGCACAGAGTTGGAACAATGTCAATACTGGAGCAGACTTTATTGACCTGAACAGGCTCTTTCATGGAGGCGCTCCAGAGAATCATATTGCTCTTGTAAAGACCATACCATTTGACTGCTCCAGCACCGATGGTATTGCTGAGTAATTCTTCCATGGCATAGGGATAGTGATCGGGAGCCAGTGCAATGACTGTTTTGTCAGCAACACCGGCATCTTCAAGACGCTGTATCATATATTCCAGAGCGCGGTCCAGTTCAATCTGACATGCTACATAAGCTTTCATCTGTTCATCGGCATCCATATCTGCAACAAGTGCCTGGTTTTTCTTGGACATGGAATTGTCAGTGAATGTGTAATCCATATGGCCGCTGACGGTCATATAGTAAGCATGAAAATGATCATTGTTGATATAATCATCC
>JBNMJG010000348.1:0-1981 GCA_050873705.1 Coprococcus sp.
CCTTCTTTTTGCAGACCATTATGGTCCGATGATCAACTGGCAGCAGATCTTTGATCAATGCCGGCAGCTTCACGCCCTCTGCTTTGCGGTAGCAATTTTTCAAATAGGGATCAACTATCTGGATTTTGATCCTGAAAGTGCCGGTTATCCGCATCAGTGGCAGCAGCTTTCTGTAAACGAAGCACCTCTTCTTGCAGATCTTTTGGCAGCCGGATTATACGGAGATACCCCGGACGGACGAAAACACAGCAGCCGGATCACCCTGCATGCCATACAGCAGCAACCCTCCCAAAGCACCTGGCAAAGGCTGTCCCGGGGATGGATCCCTGTATTTTTTCCGGCTTTTCAGGAAATGGAACATCAATATCCATGGCTTCATTCAAAGCCATGGCTCCTTCCCGCCGCATGGTATCAGCGATGGCAGCACTATTTTTCGGAACAAAAGTTATCCCGGCAGATCTCGGCTGGATTATCTGCCGTAGAAACCGGTGTCCGCCGAACCCGTCTGATGCAGTATTACCGGTTGATACCTGAAAAACATAAGAAAGCAGGAGGTCTTTTGGATGCGGATATTTATAAATTTAATGAAAAAAAGACAGGAGGGAACTTTTTCAGAGATTTTTGATGACTGGAAATGGATCCTTTCTTACAGCAAAAGGTACAAAGGTGCCATTCTTTATGACATCATCATCGGCATTGCCGGAACATTACTGGGGATTTTATCCGCCATTGCCTCCAAATATCTCATCGATATCATTACCGGCTATGACACCCGCCGTTTCGGTCTGCTTTTAACCATCATGATCTCTTCATCTGTACTGAATCTTGTGTTTTCCAGTCTGCTGACACGGATCTCTGCCAAGATCAGTCTGCGTATTTATCAGGATATCCAATTGGACATCTTTGAGAAAATCATTGATTCTGACTGGCTTGAGCTGAACAAATACAGCAGCGGTGACATTTTAAACCGGTTTAATAACGATGTAAAAACCGTTGCCGACAATGCCATCACCTGGCTGCCCGCCATCGTCATCAACGTCTTTCATTTTATCGCGGTCTTTTGTGTGATTTTTCATTACGATGCCAAAATGGCCCTCATCGCTTTATCCGGAGCCCCATTTATGTTTTTTGTCTCCAGATGGCGCTTGTACCGGATGCGCGATTATAATCAAAAAGTGCAGGAGATGGGGAGCCATCTTATGGCTTTTGAAGTGGAAACCTTCTATAACTATGATCTCGTCAAAAGTTTCGGCATCTTCCGTGCTTATCGAAACAGGATGCAGACATGGCAAAAGCAGTACAAAGACCTTTATCTGGATTATAATCAATTCAGTATCCGGACACATATCCTCATTTCTTTGATGGCTTATTTTGTCCGGATGATCGCTTTTTGTTATTGCCTGTATCTGTTATGGACCCATACCATTGCTTACGGTACCATGACATTGTTTTTGAGTCAGGGATCAAAATTATCATCGGCTTTCAACAATCTGGCCGGGATCATTCCTGCTTTTATGAACAGCTCCGTCTCCGCCCACAGAATCCGCGAACTGACGGAACTGAAGAAAGAAGTACACCTTCCCCTCAACGATAATTTTTCCAAATATGAAGGGCAGGGATTCGAAATACAGATGAATGCTGTTTCTTTCTCCTACGATAAGGATCATTCCTTTTGCATGAATGCGTCCTTCAAAGCCAGCCCCGGGGAGATTGTGGCTATTATCGGGACATCCGGAGAGGGTAAAACGACGTTGCTTCGGCTGATGCTTGGACTGATCCATCCTGAATACGGAGACGTCCGGCTTATTGCCTCCAATGGACAGTGGGTAGAGATGAACGCAGATACAAGACATTTCTTTTCCTATGTTCCCCAGGGGAATACGATCCTCGCCGGAACCATTGCTGAAAATATGCGCCTGGCCAAAGGAAATGCCACGGATGAAGAAATCATCAATGCCCTGAAAACAGCCTGTGCCTGGGA
>JBNMJG010000349.1:0-1969 GCA_050873705.1 Coprococcus sp.
CCTCTATTGTGCTTCGAATTGCACGCCGTCAATCGCCGTCAATCGCCGTCAATGATTAATCCAGGTTCGTATACCCCATCAGATGAATGTCCACACATTTTGCAGCTTCTCTGCCTTCTCTGATTGCCCATACGACCAGCGACTGTCCTCTATGCATATCTCCGGCCACATAGACTTTCTCTTCGCTTGTATGATAATGGCCCGGTTCTGTTTTAACATTGGTTCTGTCGTCCACTTCCACACCGAAAGCCTCTGTGACATAACTCTGGCTGCCAAGGAAACCGGCTGCAATAAGTACCAGATCAACCGGAATGATCTCATTGCTGCCTTCGATTTCATGCATCACCATACGTCCTGACTCAGGGTCTTTCTGCCATGACAGTTTCACTAATTCCGCAGCACAGACTTCACCGTTATCATTGGCGATAAAGGATTTTACCGTTGTCTCATAAATTCGAGGGTCATGACCGTATAATGCAATAGCTTCCTCCTGACCGTAATCTGTCTTGCAGATTTTCGGCCATTCCGGCCATGGATTGCTCTCTGCACGCTGATCCGGTGCCTTCGGCATCATTTCCAGCTGAATGACATTCTGAGCCCCCAGACGGATGGATGTGCCGACACAGTCATTGCCCGTATCACCGCCGCCGATAACAAGCACATTTTTACCTTTGGCAGAAATGAAATTGCCGTCCTCAAAATTGGAATCCAAAAGACTCTTTGTTGTCTTCTTCAGGAAGTCAACGGCAAAATAGATACCTTTTGCTTCACGGCCGGGTACATTGATGTCTCTCGGATTCGATGCACCGCAGGCCAGGATCACGCTGTCGTACTCTTTGAGCAGTCTGGAAGCCTTATAATTATTGCCGATATCCGCACCTGTTACGAATTCGATGCCTTCTTCTTTCATAATGTTAATACGGCGTTCGATGACTGCTTTGTCCAGTTTCATATTAGGAATACCGTACATCAGAAGTCCGCCCACACGGTCACTTCTCTCAAAAGCTGTCACCTGATGTCCGCGCTTGTTCAGCTGATCGGCCGCTGCCAGTCCGGAAGGGCCGGAACCGACAACAGCTACACGCTTGCCGGTTCTTACCTTCGGCGGATCCGCTTTCATTAAGCCATGTGCATAACCATATTCAATAATACCATGCTCGTTTTCTTTAACCGAAACCGGGGCCCCGTTTAAATTGCATGTACATGCTGCCTCACACAAAGCCGGGCAAACCCGGGATGTGAATTCAGGAAAGCTGTTGGTCTTCATCAGACGGCGCCATGCCTGTTCCCAGTTGCCGTTATAGATCAAATCATTCCATTCAGGAACCAGATTGTTCAGCGGACAGCCAGATACCATGCCGCCGATCATCATGCCTGACTGGCAGAACGGTACACCGCAGTCCATACATCTTGCACCCTGTTTCTGCTGCATTTCACTGCTCAGAGGGATATGGAATTCATTAAAATTCTGAATACGTTCCTCAGGTGAAATGACACGCCCTGTTTCTCTCTCATATTCTAAAAATCCGGTTGGTTTTCCCATTGTTATCCCCTCCTATCCTCTTTTGCTTGCGTAAAATGCTTCAATCTGTGCCTGGTCAAATGTCAGACCTTTTTCTTCCATATGAACAATGGCTGTCTGCATATGACTGTAATCATGCGGAATAATCTTCTTGAACTTCGGCAGATATTCAGAGAAGTTGTCAAGAATCTCTTTGCCGATGGCTGAGCCTGTATTATCCACATGCGCCTGGATCATATCTCTCAGCTCCATAACGTCATATTTGGATGTCACTGTATCAATGGAAACTAATTCTTTATTGACACGTTTATATAAATCTCTGTTTTCATCAAGAACGTAAGCAATACCGCCGCTCATACCTGCTGCAAAGTTCTTGCCTGTGCGTCCAAGAACAACCACACGGCCGCCTGTCATATATTCACAGCCATGATCGCCGACGCCTTCAAC
>JBNMJG010000350.1:0-1967 GCA_050873705.1 Coprococcus sp.
GCTACAAGCTGCTGCTCTCTCACATGTACCACCACTTTCTGAGGATTCTCAATAGAGAGACGGATACTTGAAAGCAATGGTTCTGAGGAAATGTCGATCTTACGGTTGATCAACCACAAAATCAATGTGTTCCCATAACTCTTATCACATTGAATCAGTTCTTTCACCTTGTCATCCGTTACACGCTCATTGCCTGTGATCTGAATATCTTTGGTACGAAAACCGAAAACACCCACCAGCACAAGCACAATCAGAATGATGAGAAAAACAAGCACCGGATGCCTTTTCTTTTTCTTTCGTTTTCCGGACTGCTTCTTTTGACGCTTATACACAGTTTCTGTATCTTTATCTGCCAATCAGGTTCTCCTCCTATCTTCCTATATCAATTTTTACATCCGAACTCACTGCCTGCGCTCAATGCACGCACCGAGGCTGCGCAGATCGCTGCACAGATCAACATAGCCTCTGTCGATATACTCGCTCTCCTGTACTGTCGTCATTCCCTCTGCAGCCAGACCGGCAGCAACAAGAGCTGCTCCGCCTCGCAAATCTCTGGCCGCAACAGATTCTCCATGCAGTTTTGCTGAACCGCTGATCAATGCCTTCGACCCATTCACCGAAATATCTGCGCCCATCCTGATCAGCTCAGGGACAATTTTGAAACGATTTTCGAAGATATTCTCCGTAATAGAGCTCTCCCCATGAGCTGTGCAAAGACACGCCATCATCTGCGACTGCATATCGGTAGGAAATCCCGGATAAGGCTGTGTCTGAATATTCTTCACGCCAAGAAGTACAGATGGTGCTATTATTTTAATACTTTCTTCGCAAATAATCAAGCCACATCCTGATTCTGCCAGCACATCTGCCACTGATTGTACATGCCTAACCTGCACTCCCTTTAAAACTGCCTGGCCGCCTGCCGCTGCAACAGCTGTCATATAGGTTCCCGCAACAATCCGATCGGCCATGATCGTATATTGGACATCGTGCAGCTGTTCTACACCTGTAATCGTTATTCTGTTCGTTCCGATACCATCTATTCTGGCACCGGCAGCGATAAGGAATCTGCACAGATCTTCAATTTCCGGTTCCATGGCCGCATTGATGATCTCAGTGCTTCCCTCTGCCAGAACCGCCGCAAGAATCACATTTTCCGTAACCCCTACACTCGGATAAGATAAAACAATTTTCGCACCTTTGATTCCTTTTGTTCTGCAATAAATTCCCTCTTCCGTCATTGAGACCTGAACATTCATTTTCTGCAGTGCTTCTATATGCCAGTTGACAGGTCTTGCTCCGATGGTACAGCCCCCCGGATACGGCATCAGCACTTCTGTTTTTCTTCCCATCAGCGGTCCGAGAAGAAGCACAGAAGATCGCATCTTTCCCGCATCCGGCGCAGAGATTTCTATGGGATCAATTTCTTTTGTATTCAAAATCAGCCTGTCTCCATCAGTCTCAATACGAACACCCATCTGTTCAAGCAGCCGGCACATATGTCTGACATCCGATATCTGAGGGCATCGCCTCAGACAGACAATGCCTTTGTTCAAAAGGGATGCAGCCATAATAGGAAGCGCGGCATTTTTTGCCCCCTGTATATCAACCTCTCCATTCAGGCAGTAACCGCCCCGGATACATATCGATGACATTTCTCTCCTCCAGACCCGGTACCATTATAGTTTATGATATGCCGCCTTTTCCCTGCCGTGCCACATTCTGTACAATTCCGATCTCACACATCAGGAAAACAAGAGATGTTCCGCCATAGCTGATAAAAGGAAGAGGGACACCTGTGTTTGGAATACTGTTTGTTACGACAGCAATGTTGATCACCATCTGAAGACCGATATGTGCCATTACACCTGTTACAAATAAAGCCCCCTGCAAATCCGGTGCTGCCATTGCAATGACGGCACACCGCCAGATCAGCAGAATAAACAGTGAAATAATGATAACAGCAC
>JBNMJG010000351.1:0-1963 GCA_050873705.1 Coprococcus sp.
CAGATCCAGCACAATGTCGATGATGGAAGACAATACCAGAAATACCACAGGGGTCTTGCTGTCACCGGTGGCGCGGATCACGCCCGCCACGATATTGTACAGATACACCGTGGGAATACCGATGAAAATAATAAAAATGTAGTTATAGGCGCCGTCAATGATATTGGCCGGAGTCTTCATCCATACCAGAATGTCCCGGCACAAAATTGCCGTCACAACGGTCATAACCGCGGAAAATGCCAGTCCCAGCCAGGCGCAGTTGGCCACATATTTGCGCATGCCCACATAATCTCCGGCACCGAATTTGTGTGACACAGGGATTGCAAATCCATTGCAGACACCCATGCAGAAACCGATCACCAGAAAATTGATGGAGCCGGTGGAGCCCACTGCTGCCAGATCATCCACGCCAAGAAAACGTCCTACGATCATGGTATCCACCAGATTGTAAAACTGCTGGAATAAAAAACCGAATAATAGCGGCAAAGCAAAACTGATGATAAGTTTCATCGGGCTGCCCTTGGTCAGATCTTTTGTCATGATAATTTCCTCTCTGAATTTTCCTATAACTACTGTATTTATCAGTGTTTCCTGTTATTTTCCATAGTTCTTTATTTCTATCGTTGAGAGTATATACGCAGCGTTTGAAAATTGCAATATCTTTTTTGCAGATTTTCTTATTTTTTGCTATACTGTTTTTGTTCTTTTTTACAAAGGGTGTTTAGAAAAGAGAGGGGTTGTGTATGAAAGAATTTACGAAATATCTGAAAATGATACCTGTGATCATCTATCCTTATCTCTATGTGGTGATTCTTGCCGTTTTTCTAATGTTCATGAATGTTTTGCCGTCGGATGACAGCGATGCCGCAATGCTCGGATTGTTGATTGTCGCTGTCATCTACAATCTGTATTCTTTTGTCATCGTGATCGTAAATGCCGTTCAATGTGCAAGGGGAAAAATGACTGCAAAGCAGTCGGCACGGATGAATCTGATCATCAAAGGCATTCAGATTCCGGCATACATCATGCATTTTATTCTGGGATTTATCGGCCTTGCCCTGAGTGTCTGGGGCATCGGATTTATTCTCTGGGCCATCCTCATCGATCTGCTGACCATCCTGCTCACCGGCATCAGCTCCATCGGCTGCAGCATCCGCATGCGTAAAGAAGGCTTTCTCTCCACCGCCGCAGCAATCCTTATGGGCATTGGCTGTTTTATCTACTGCGTGGATGTGGTGATCGCCATTGTGTATGTGGTGAAAGCACGGAAAAAACAGGCATAACTACACAACAATAAAAGGCCCCTGCCGGATAATCCCGACAGAGGTCTCTTTTATTGTCTATTCGTTATGTATATTACGATTCCACCTTATGCGAAAGGATTCTCGGTAGGATACAGCATACCCTTCGGCTGGTTGAAGTTCAGATCCTCTACAGGTACGCCGATGTACTTGAATACTTCGTACAGAGCCTTACCGAAGTGTCCGAAAGCAACAGCTCCGTGGTGAGGGAAGTTCTTCTCGATCAGCACGTGACGATAGAAACGTCCCATCTCGGGAATAGCGAAGATGCCGATACCGCCGAAGGATCTGGTAGCTACGGGAAGTACTTCACCCTGTGCAATGTATGCACGCAGCTTGTTGTCTGCGGTAGACTGCAAACGATAGAAGGTGATGTCTCCGGGGAGAATGTCTCCTTCCAGAGTACCCTGGGTTACCTCTTCGGGAAGGGTTCTTGCCATGATCATCTGATACTTCATATTGCAGGAAGTCAGCTTCTTGGAGTTGGTATTGCCGCAATGGAAGCCCATGAAGGTATCATTGTGGGTATAGTTGAATTGGCCCTTGATGGACTCATCATACATATCATCGGGAACGGTGTTGTTGATATCCAGCAGAGTTACGGTATCTGCGCTGACACAGGTTCCGATGAACTCACTTAAGCAGCCGTAGATATCTACTTC
>JBNMJG010000352.1:0-1961 GCA_050873705.1 Coprococcus sp.
GCCATCTGACAGAAGGGATGTGATTGAATGGCAGATAACAAGAATACACAATATTTTAAAGTGAACAATGAGACCGATATTGCGGTCAAAGACATTCTTGAAGCAGTCTATATAGCACTCACAGAGAAGGGGTATAATCCGGTAAACCAGATCGTTGGTTATATTATGTCCGGAGATCCGACATATGTGACAAGCTACAAGAATGCAAGATACCTGATCATGAAGGTTGAAAGAGATGAACTTCTCGAAGAACTTCTTAAGAATTATATTGAAGTGAACCTGAAGTAAACATGATGAATCAGCGAATTATTGGGTTAGATTATGGCTCAAAGACTGTCGGCGTGGCAGTAAGTGATCCCCTTGGCTTTACAGCTCAGGGGTTGGAGACGATCACCCGCAAGGATGAGAATAAACTCCGCAAAACTTATGCCCGTATTGAGGCTTTGATCCGGGAATATGAAGCAGAAAAGATTGTGCTTGGTTATCCGAAGAATATGAACGACACAGAAGGAGAACGTGTTCAGAAGACGCTGGCTTTTAAGGAGGCACTTGAGCGCAGAACCGGGCTCGAAGTCGTTTTGTGGGATGAGCGAATGAGTACTGTGGCATCAGAGAGGGTATTGATGGAAGGCAATGTACGTCGCGAAGACCGGAAAACTTATATTGATAAGATGGCTGCTGCCTTTATCCTGTAGGGATATCTGGACTACCAGAGCTTTTCGGCGCAGCAGAAGGAATCGGAAGATTAACGCAGCAAGTGATGTGTGTGTAATATGGGGGAGAGTAGAAACATGGCAACTAAAACAATTACATTAACAACAGACGATGATGAAGAAATTGAATTAATGGTTATTGAACAGACAATGATCAATAATGTGAATTATCTGCTGGTCACAGATTCTGAGGAAGATGAGGCAGATGCCTATATTCTGAAGGAAACCGGGGCTGAGACCGAAGATGCTTATTATGAGTTTGTTGAGGACAGCACAGAACTGGAAGTTATTTCCAAAGTGTTCGAACAGATGCTGGACGACATTGATTTAAAGTATGAATGATTGATACATGTATTTCGATCGTTACAAGACATTGCAGAGTAGGAGAAAGGCAGAAGAAGCATGATAGAGGAACAATTGAAGGAGTTCAGGAAGCTGCTGAAGGAGAGGGGACTTAAGACAACCTCACAGCGAATGGCTATATTAAGAGTGCTTCTGTCTCAGCCGGAGTGTCATTTGACGGCTGAGGAAATCTATGACCTTGTGAAAAAGGACTGGCCGGATATCGGCCTGGCTACGGTCTATCGTAATATTCAGCTGCTGTCAGAAATGAACCTCATCGACAAATTGAATTTGGATGACGGTTATGTACGATATGAGATTGGTGATCCGGATCAGAAGACCCATCATCACCATCATCATATGATCTGTGTCAGCTGTGGAAAAGTTTTTGCATTTCAGGAAGATCTGTTAGATAATCTGGAACAGAAGATTGAGCAGACAATGGGATTTGTTGTCAGTGACCATGAAGTGAAGCTTTATGGCCATTGTGCGGAATGCCGCAAAAAGGACGGAGCAAAATCAGAATAGATGCAAGTCTTGTTTCTTTTGAAATATTGTATGAATCCTGTTTTTAACGGAGGTGCAGTTTTTTGAAAGCAAATAAAGGCGTATCAAATGAAAAGATCAAAATCATCCCTTTAGGGGGACTTGAACATATAGGTATGAATATTACCTGTATCGAATACGAAGACAGTATTATTGTTATTGACTGTGGATTATCCTTTCCTGATGAGGACATGCTGGGTATCGACCTTGTTATCCCGGATGTGACTTATCTGAAAGATAATATAGAGAAAGTAAAAGGTTTTGTGATCACCCATGGACATGAAGACCATATCGGGGCACTTCCATATGTTATGAAAGAGATCAATGCGCCGATTTATGCGACGAAGCTGACCATCGGTA
>JBNMJG010000353.1:0-1960 GCA_050873705.1 Coprococcus sp.
CGCCAGCACCATAAAGGGAATCATACACACTGCCTGACGAAAAATCCGCCAGTTCAATATGCCGATACATGGATAGACAATCAGCCTGAATGTACATTCAATCCAGAAAACAAAACAGAGATTGCCTTTGAATGCATGACTGTCCTCAGTCACACGATCCATATACGCCGCCAGCAGCGCACCGACCCCATAAAGGCCGCAGCACAACCCCGAAAGCACACCGATCAGCCCCAGCACAATTTTTGACTGTTTCTGTTTTTTTCCGGCCCTCTCCCGCAGCAGCATTTCAATACCCATGGCAATAATGAAAAACCCGAAAATCACCTTGATCGTTCGCGTGTCCACATTCTTCAGCATGAAAATACCCGGAATATTGCCAAGGATGACCAGTGCTGCCACCGGCAGACTAATCCGCCAGTCAATCTGCCTGCGCTCTTTCCAGGCAATGATCACATTGGCCGGGTAACCGATAATCAGATCCATTGGTGTGATCTGTACATTATTGAAGGTGAAACTCAAAATCGTGGTGAATACAAGGGTATTGGCAAAACCACAAACACCTTTAATAAAACTGGCAGCAAGCGTCGCGACAATCAGCCAGACCATGTTGTACAATTCCTTCCTTAACTTATATTACTGACACAATTACATTTTTTTGTAGCGCTCAGCCATTTCATCAAGACTTGCCTGCTCAACAAGCGGTGCCTTGCCGAATGAACCAAACTGTACAATCAGTGTACCGATAGCTTCTTTGACACCTTTTTCGATGACAGCAACCAGAGCTGCAACATCTTCATCAGGAATATTGCCGTACATAACGGTATCCATGATCGGAGGCAGGAAAGCACGAGGATCAAACTGATCTTTCTTCTCTTCAAGCAGTTTATAAACACCGCCGATGGATGGGCTGTTGCGTTTCTCCGGATAGTTATGGAAGAATTCTTTCATGTTTCTTGTAACCGCCAGACGGATATCTGTATCAACATTGATCTTGCCGATACCACAAGGAATGGCTGCTTTCAGCTCATCAACGGAAATACCATGGGCATTCTGAATATTGCCGCCCAGAGCATTGATCTCATCCACAATGTATTTTGGCACAGTCGATGAACCGTGAGAAACTAAAACGCCAAAGATACCTTCATGCATCAGGCACTCTTTGATGGCAATAACGATTTCTTTTCTCAGTTTAACATTTTTGCCCTTGGACGCGCCGTGCATTGTACCATAAGAGATAGCCAGGGCATCTACGCCTGTCTTCTTAAAGAATTCAACGGCTTTTAACGGATTTGTATAAGTTGATGTTGCAGAAAATACATGATCTTCCACACCTGCTAATACACCAAGCTCACCTTCAACGGAAACGCCTCTTTCATGGGCATATTTAACAACTTCTCTTGTCAGTTCTACATTTTCATCAAATGGAAGTGAAGAGCCATCGATCATAACAGATGTATAACCGCCTTCGATGGCTGCTTTACAGGAATCAAAGTTCTTGCCGTGATCCAGATGAAGAACAACAGGGATCGGTGAATCCTCAGCATATTTCTTTACGGCATTGGCAATATTTTTAGCACCGATCTTCTTGTCTTCCAGTGTTGCATTCTGGAAATCTGTACGGCCGCCCATGAATCCGTTGGCCAGATCTGCACCCTGCAGAATGGCTGCGGAACGGAACATTTCATGCACTTCAATGGCTGCTTTTGCCTGAGCAACAGCATTGACATTGAAAGCACCCTGCGCATAATGATATTTATCAACAGTTTCAAGTAAAGGTCTTAATGGAATTAAAGGCATTTTTAAAACTCCTCTCTATTTCAATTGACGCGAAACGCAAATGGTTTTGAGAACCGAATATAATTGACAGTTCGTGTCAGGCACGCTCTCGCTGCCCAGCCCTAGCAGCGGTACATAAGCTGGTAAAAAACACCAGCTAAGTACCGGCCGCGACTGAAGCACC
>JBNMJG010000354.1:0-1953 GCA_050873705.1 Coprococcus sp.
AGCCTTTGCTTCAGATCCGGAAATTCCCGAAGAACGTGCAGATGCGGTTTTGATGCCGGAGGATTCAGAAGATTTTTTCGGAATCTCTGATAAGATTTTTGAAATATCGATTTCTTCAATGACATTTTGCTCGGATGTATCAGATAATTGTTCATTTGTCTGTACCGGTTCGGGTTCAATTGTTTCAGCCTTAACTGCTTCAGGTTCAATGAGTTCAGGTTCTTCTTCAATTGCTTCATCCGGAAGCCCTTCGATTTCCAGGTTCAGATCATCCGGTGATAAAACCGTTGGTTTCATAAATTCAGGAATTTGAATGTGAAGAGGCTTCACTGTCTGACCGTGGTCATAGGTATTTAATTGTTCATCAGTAAATGGCCGGATGTCAGGTGCAGGTACTGCCTCTTCAGCTGCCGCAGCAGGCTCAGATGGAGAGACATCTGATGATTCTGTCACCGGCATAGTGTGGATAGGATTGCTGTCGGCCGGAACCGGAATTTCAGATGATCCGGAACTCTCTGACGGTTCTTTACGTGGTTTTGCAGGCTCTGATTTGTGAATGATGATGTTGGGAACCGTTTTTCTTATCGGTTTTGGTTCAGGTTCTGTTTCCGGGTCTTCAAAATCCTCGTCATCTTCCAGAATAGAATCATCATCCTCCGTTCTTTCAGCCTGAAGAAGACGTTCTTCTGCACGCTTTTCACGCCAGGAGGCAATATTTGCAGCCAGTGCTGAGCAGGATAACGCAATGAGATGACCAAGGCGGACGAAAAGACGTTTGCCTGTAATGATGACACCGGTAATAAGCATGATGCATACCAGTATCACTGTCGTGCCGACACGTCCGAATGCGTTAAAAAGAAGCCAGCAGATGGTACATCCGATTATGCCGCCGCCGCTTTTGGAGGCAGCTGAATTCTGATAGCCATCCATTAATGCCATGCTGCCGTCAAAAGAAGGATCGGATAATGCAAAAAGAGCCATAACCATCATTGAGAATACAACAGCCGCACCTAGTTTAAGCCGTGCAAGACTGCTGCCCCGATTGGAAATATGAAAGGCACTGCCGATAAAAAGGAGAAAAGGAAATGCATAGGCCACAACACCAAAAAGGCCGAAGAAGATATCGGCCGCTTTGTTGCCGACACGCCCGCCGATGCCGAATACGCTCAAAAGCACCAGGATGGAGACAGCCAGAATGACAATTAACTTAATTTCATCACCGATTGGTTCGTTGTATTCCTGTACCTGCATCCGAGAAGTTCTGTGATTCTTCTGGGCAGAAGATGTATTCCTTCGGGACGACTGCTGTCTGCTTCCTGCAGTCTTTTTCCTAGTGGAAGTCGTTTTTCTTCCGGCGGATGTTTTGCCTGTAATATTCTTTTTAGTCGATGCAGAGTTTGTTTTCCTGCTGCGTTGATTTGCCGCCATCTAATCACTCCTTTAAAAATATAATCGTTTCTGATAATTTGAAAACAAATGCGAAATACCTGCTGTCTGCATGATATTTCGCATTGTTATTGAAATCATGTGAATAATCTTTTGTTTTAGCCTCTTACAAAATATGCAACGATGGCGATGATACCAACAGCTGCGCAGTAATAAGCGAAATACTGGAACTTATTGGAACGAACGATGCGGATCATCAGTTTGATGCATATGTATCCAACGACGCCTGCAATAATCATGCCGATAAAATAATATGCCAGATGACTGCCTGCCAGTGTTGAAGCATCAAAATGTCTCAATTCCAGAATGTTGGCACCGACAATTGCCGGAAGGGATGCCAGGAAAGAATACTTGACTGCGTATGCACGGTCAAAACCAAGCAGCAGACAAGCAGTAATTGTCGTACCGGAACGTGAAAGACCCGGGAATGTGGCAAAGCCCTGTGCAACACCGATGGCTACAGCGTTTCCATAAGTTGTCTTCTTCACCTTCCTATGTCCGGATGGA
>JBNMJG010000355.1:0-1951 GCA_050873705.1 Coprococcus sp.
TTCTGGATCAGCATTTATTTTGTTTCAAGTACGGCAGGAAATCCGTTTATGTACCTGAATTTCTAGTATAACAGTTTCTAAATAACTGATATGTAATGACCTCTTGTCAAGTGCAAATTAACAGAAATCACCACAAATATTATTTAATTGTTTCTGAAGGCACCCGGAAAGAGCCTCGGAGTATCAGTTCCCGGCCTTGGCCACTCTGATATACGTGGATTGGTTACCTACAGGTCAATGGTCCGCCGAGAGCTCTACCGTCTATTCGCGTGGATCACAGATTGCTCTGTGCCGACATAGTTACATCGTAGATAGCTCGAACCTTGAAATGGCCGAAGCCCTTTCAGGATGTCTTCAGTTGTTACTTTTTATTGGTCAGATGTATGTGGCGTAAGCCATCTTACATCTGCTTAATTACCCACCATAACAGCGGGATGATGATGTCAAGACTGCGAAGCACCGCCACAGGCGGCTTGGTCTTGACATTAGCAGCATGATGTTATACCCATATATCAGGCAATGTTATCTGTCATCATGCCCCACATGAAACATGCGAGTTCCCTTGCGATTGCCGTTTTAGCGACATTGTGTTTCTTGCATTTATTAAGCACCATCTTGTAGTATCGACGTCTTAGACGCTCATTAGCTTTGTCTGCATAAGCGATGGCTGCAGGTGTATTCCCTGACTGACGGGCTTTCAATTCTTTGGATTTGAAACCAACCTGTCCTCTTGCATAGCATTGTGACGCCTCTGTTAGGAGTAACCGTACATGCCTGTTTCCTGCTTTGGTGATTCCAAGTCTGTTCTGATCATCACCGCTGGAATCCTCACCAGGTACAAGACCGATGTAGGAAGCAAAGTGCCTGGCAGAAGCAAAGCGCTTGAAATCGCCGACTTCAACCAGCACAGAAAGCGCAGTATGTGTCTTCACACCGATGAAGCAACAAAGCTTTTTCACAGCTTCCTTGTATTCATCCTGTGTGGCAAGCTCCTCAATACGTTTATCCAATCGCTCAAGCTTGTCTGATAGTGTCTGGTAGGTCAGCAGGTATTCGTCGAGGATCTCTTTGTATAGAGCCTCAGGGGTTAAGGCCTTAAGCCATTTAAGATGAGCTGCTGTCCAATGACTGTTTCCATCATAGCGGTAGTTATGGCGCAAACAGAATGCAAGAATCTGCTGCTTTACTTTTTTAAGTGCCAGCTTATGATCATCCCTCATACGCAGGAATTCTTTTGTTTCTTCATCCTTTGCAGTTGGGATATGAACAGGGCTGTAATTATGCTGTGCAAGACATTTGGCAATGATTTCAGCATCACGTTTGTCTGTTTTAATACGCTTTTTACTACGCTGCTCAAGCATTGTAGTAGGAGCGAGAATAATACATTTTACATTATTCGCCGTTAACTGGTGATACAAAGTATAACCGAGGCAACCAGCCTCATAACCGCATATGAAGTTAGCATCGTCTCCGTAGATGGTTCTAAGAAACTCCAGATAATTCAGAACTTTTTTGTAATCGGCTTCTGTCCTCTGGTAGTGAGAAGCCTTTTCTGCTTCGATTGTGTAAGCACAAAGTGAAAAACTTTCCTTGTGAACGTCCATTCCTACGTAAACTGTGTTATAATTCATTTGATGACCTCCCTTTGTATGCGGTAATTCCTGTTTTTGTTGCTTGACAATTACATTATACAGGTAAATCCACGAAGTTACAAAGTGGAGGTCATTACATATTGTCTATTCAGACCCCCATTCGTAAAACCGCTGTTTCACAGCGTAGTTTACCTCATGTGGTTACTTCGCCATATAAAATCTGTCAAATGTGCTCTGGAATGCAAGCATTCCGATCATATTTATCAGATTTTGCATGGCTCTGAATAGTTACAAATCCGGATAGAAAGGACAAGGTTACCGTGAACGGACATGTAATGATGAACAGCAGTATGTTAAAA
>JBNMJG010000356.1:0-1945 GCA_050873705.1 Coprococcus sp.
AGGCAAACTCTCTGACAAACACCGAAAGAATCAGACGATTTCTCCCTTCCTCATGTTTATTATAGGAACGGAACTGTCCATGGACTTCTACAATCTTCCCCATGCAGCTTTCCTTCACATCCACCAACCGCTCTGAAACCATCAGAGGAATACGGTCCTCCATGTGACTCAATCTGCTTACAACCACCTCCAGCATATAAAAGCCTTCCCCAAAAACTTCATGGCTGTATGTGAACTCCGAATCAACAGTACCTACGATTGTCACCTGATTGTTATCCATTGCTTTATCTGCCATCTTTTAATCCCCTTTCACCCTTCTGGTAAATTTAGTTTTTATGTATTTATATGTATTCCGTTCAGGCACCATTTATGCCATCTGTTTTTCATCAGACAGGCATCCTTAGGCCTCTTTCTCTTCTCTGTCCGTACAAAAACAGATTTTAGTGATAGTTAAAATCTACCATGATTTGCCTTGAAAAGAAATTCTCATTCATCGACAGACTCCGCCATATAACGGCATTTAAAAGAGTCTGACTGCCTTTTTCGCCTTTTTGAATGCGATTATTCACATTTATTATAGATTTCCGAAATAAAAAACTTGAAAAACCCGTTGGTAATTGATATGATAAATAGCGTTGTTAAGCAGATTCTTTTTCAGAAAGAAGGATTTATATGAATATAAAGAGAGAAGATACAAGAAATATTGCCATCATCGCTCACGTTGACCACGGTAAAACCACTCTGGTGGATGAGCTTTTGAAACAGAGCGGTGTTTTCAGAACCAATCAGGTTGTACAGGAAAGAGTCATGGACTCCAATGATATTGAACGTGAACGTGGTATCACAATTCTTTCCAAGAATACAGCAGTTTTTTATAAGGATGTTAAGATCAACATCATCGATACACCGGGACATGCCGATTTCGGCGGCGAGGTAGAACGCGTCCTTAAAATGGTAGACGGCGTTGTCCTGGTTGTAGATGCTTTCGAAGGCCCAATGCCTCAGACAAAGTTCGTTCTGAAGAAAGCCCTTGAACTGAACCTGGCTGTTATCGTATGTATCAACAAGATCGACCGTCCGGAAGCAAGACCGGATGAAGTCATCGATGAAGTGCTTGAGCTGCTCATCGATCTGGATGCCAGCGAAGAACAGTTAGACTGCCCATTTGTTTATGCTTCCGCCAAGGAAGGTGTGGCTATGCTTGAGATCGGTGATGACAGCAATAACATGCAGCCATTATTTGAGACAATTATCAACCACATTCCTGCTCCTGAAGGTGATCCTGACAAGGGTACACAGGTACTGATCAGTACCATTGATTATAATGAATATGTTGGCCGTATCGGTGTCGGCAAAGTCAGCAACGGTACAATCCGTGTCAATGAAGATGCCATCATCGTCAATGCCCATGACCCTGAAAAGCGCCGTAAGGTAAAAGTCAGCAAGCTCTATGAGTTTGATGGTCTGAACAAAGTAGAAGTAGAGAAAGCCGGCGTCGGTTCTATCGTTGCCATCTCCGGTATTTCCGATATCCATATCGGTGATACCCTGTGCTCCCCTGACTTTGTAGAACCAATCCCATTCCAGAAGATTTCCGAGCCTACAATCTCCATGAACTTCCTTGTAAACGACAGCCCGCTTGCCGGACAGGAAGGTAAATACATCACTTCCCGTCATCTGCGTGACCGTCTGTACCGTGAGCTCAACACAGATGTCAGCCTTCGTGTAGAAGATACTGAAACCACCGAGTGCTTCAAGGTTTCCGGACGTGGTGAACTTCATCTCTCCGTTCTGATCGAGAACATGCGTCGTGAGGGATATGAATTCGCAGTAAGTAAACCGGAAGTTCTGTATCACACAGACGAACGCGGCAAGAAACTTGAGCCAATGGAAATCGCTTACGTTGATGTTCCGGAAGAATTCTCCGGTACCGTTATCCAGAAAC
>JBNMJG010000357.1:0-1943 GCA_050873705.1 Coprococcus sp.
CAATTTGAAGCATTAGGCCTTTCTGTGATTGTCTGCAGGGATGCCATCCACAGTATTAACAAGACAGCGGGTAAGCTTGGGCTTGTGTCCTGTTCGGCTAATCCGCAGTATGATTATGATCACCGTATGGATAAGGGATTATATCTTGATAAGGCGTTATGTGAAAGAATTATCGGGGTGACGAAGTCTGCTTATGAGCAGTATGCGGATCTGGCAGAGGATTATGCCGGCCCGGCCTGGATGGATGTTTTTGGTGAGGCTCCATTTGAACCTGCGGCTAAAGATGAGAACATCCGTCTGTCGGATAAACAGCAGAAGCTGGCTGTTCGCATGGCAGGACAGCTGACAGAGATTGTCAATCAGTATATTGATGCGTCAGCTATCAGTTTTTCAATCATTGCCTGGCCGCTTCCATCCATTGGCGATCAGTTTGAGGCCATTATGGATGAGACGATTAAGGTCAACAATCTGGATAATGATTTGTTCAGAAGTATCCAGCAGAAGATGATCGATGCCATTGACGGCGCGGAATATATGCATATTACCGGTATGAACGGCAACCGGACGGATTTGAAAGTCGCCTTATGGCAGCTTCAGGATCCGGCGAAGGAAACGGTGTTTGAAAACTGCTGTGCAGATGTGAATATTCCTGTGGGTGAGATTTTTACAAGTCCGGTATTGACAGAGACGAATGGAACGCTGCATGTAAGCAGTGTGTACCTGAATGGCCTGAATTACAAGAATCTTTCACTGAGATTTGAAGACGGCTGTGTGGCTGAAGCAGACTGCAGTAATTATGAGGACAGAGAAGAAAACCAGAAGTATCTCAGACAGAATCTTCTTCAGAATCATGAGACGCTGCCGATGGGTGAATTTGCCATCGGCACGAACACAACAGCCTATGCCATGGCCAGAAGATTTGGTATTACACAGCTGATGCCGATTCTCATTATGGAGAAGACAGGGCCGCATTTTGCCATTGGTGATACCTGTTACAGTCATAGTGAAGATCATAAGGTATATAATACAGACGGCAAGGAAATTGTTGCCCGTGAGAATGAGAAGTCCCGCCTGAGGGATACTGATCCGGAGCAGGCATATTTTAATGTGCATACGGATATTACGATTCCTTACGATGAGATCCGTGCTATTACAGCATGTTTTGCGGACGGCAGGAAAGTGGATATCATACGGGAGGGCAGATTCTGCCTTGAAGGTACAGAGACACTGAATGAACCACTTGATATATAAGCTATACTTATATACTATCAATGATATGTTTTAAATAAAAAAGGAAAGGTGAAAGAACCTTTCCTTTTTTTCGCTTAAGTATTGACGGAAAAGCTTAGTACGGTTACAATAGAGTCAGATTCTGATGAATTTTGCCTTTTTAGTAGGTGAAAATGAATTTATAAGAATGGTTTATAATAAGAGTATCCACTTATTTATAAGATATCATTATAAAAGGAGCGTTTGACATGCATAAGATCGGTATTATCGGAGGCGGTCAGCTTGGCAAGATGATGATTCTTGATGCTAAGCGGCTGGATGATTATTTTGTAATTCTTGATCCAACCCTGCATTGCCCGGCTCACAGCATTGCAGATGAACATATTGTAGCAGATTTCGATGATGTGGCTGCCATTGAGGAACTGGCCTCGAAGGTGGATGTGGTGACGTATGAATTTGAGCACATCAGTGTGAAGGCGCTGCAGCAGGTGGAAGCAAAGGGGTGTCCGGTTTATCCTTCCAGTGAGACACTTTTGCATATTCAGAACAAATACGATCAGAAGCAGTGGCTGATGGCACATGGTCTGCCGGTTCCTGATTTTCGAAAGGCAGACTCCTATGAACAGCTGGTGGAGGATTGCGATTATTTCGGCTATCCGGTGATCTTAAAGACATGTACCGGCGGCTATGACGGCAAGGGCAATGCGGTGATC
>JBNMJG010000358.1:0-1933 GCA_050873705.1 Coprococcus sp.
ATATTGCTGTCCTTAGGATCCTTGCCGTATGGGAATGTGGCACCGGCACCTGTCATGACAACACCTGCTTCCTTCGCCTTGGCAACAATGGCTTTCGCGCATCCTTCCAGCGCATCAAAGGAAATGAAGTAACCGCCCAGAGGCTTGGTCCATGTACCGATCTCAAGACCACCCAGCTCCTCTTCCAGTGTCTGCTCAACCATCTCAAACTTCGGTCTCAGGATATCTGCATGACGGCGCATCTGAGCTTCCACACCGTAACGATCTCTGAAGAAACGAACATGACGCAGCTGGTTCAGCTTGTCATGGCCGATTGTCTGAACAACCATGTACTTGCGGATATCCGCCATATTGGCATCAGATGTAGCAATGGCTGCAACACCGGAACCAGGGAAGCTGATCTTGGATGTAGATGTGAACTTGAAAACCATATCCGGATGACCTGCTTTGGCACATTCTTCAAGAATCTCAAGAATCTCATCGCGTTTGTCCTCATACAGATGATGAACACTGTAAGCATTGTCCCAGAAAATTCTGAAATCTTCTGCAGCCGGTGTCAATGCAGCAAAACGTCTCACAACTTCATCAGAATAGGAATATCCCTGTGGATTGGAATACTTCGGTACACACCAGATACCCTTCACCTCAGGATCGTTGTTGACATATTCTTCAACCATATCCATATCCGGACCGTCTTCATGCATAGGAATCGTGATCATCTCAAAACCGAAAGTCTCTGTAATCTTGAAATGACGATCGTATCCCGGCGCAGGACAGAGGAATTTGACTTTGTCAAGCTTGCACCAAGGTGTATGTCCCAGAAGACCGAACATATAAGCTCTGGCTACAGTATCGTACATCACATTCAGACTGGAGTTACCGAAAATCATAATATTGTCCGGATGAACCTCTGCAATGGATGCAAGCAATCTCTTCGCTTCCGGAATACCGTCCAGTACACCGTAGTTACGACAGTCTGTACCGTCTTCACACTTCAGGTCAGATTCACTGTGGAAAACATCCATCATACCCATAGACAGATTCAGCTGTGCGATGGATGGCTTACCTCTGGACATATCCAGTTTCAGTCCCTTTTCCTTATATCCCTGAAATTCCTTATCAAGTTCGTCCTTCAAAGAGAGCAGTTCTTCTTTGCTCATTGATGCATACGCCTTACTCATAATAGTTGACATTCCTTCCTGATAACCGAGTGTATAGTACGCTCTATGTATATCCTATAATTTATAACACAAATTGCGTATTTATTATAACTCCTGACAGGTAAGGAATCAACAGACTTTTGCAATTTTTTGCAAGTTAATTAATAAAATCCTGCAATTTAGACATTTTTCGTGAATATTAACAGTATTTTTTGCATTAAATCATATGTCTTTGTCCAATATTGAACTTCTCAGTCTCTATATCCATTGAAATAATGACAAGATTCTTTATCAGACTTTCCCAGTACATCGTTTTCACAATAACGATATACTAGGATACACGGCGGCACGTATGTTCTGCCATTCCAGTGTGCTTCTGCCTTCTCTGGACTCCCAGATCCAGACCGTCTGAAATCCCCTGCATATAGGTTGCCTGAAGTTCTGCTTCCTTCAGCAGATACCACTCCTCCTCAACCTGATCAAGCAGCATGCGCGCTTCCGGTGTCAGTTTTCCCTTCAAAATCTCATACGCAGCCATCACTTCCTTCGAAGCTTCCTTCTCTTCTCTGAACTTGGCGGAATTGTCCCACCATGCCATACTGCGCAATCTCTGTTCTTCAAAATGCTGTTCAAATTCGACGATTTCCTTTCTCATATTCTCCACCTCATTTACCGTTCAACATTAAATGTTACAGCTTATATCTAAGCATTAGCAATATAACATAAAAACATAAAAACAGCTGTCGAAAACCGTCGATAACTCCCCCTAAAAA
>JBNMJG010000359.1:0-1920 GCA_050873705.1 Coprococcus sp.
CTGTGGTGGCGTACCATCTTTTTGATCATGTCAAACGAAGAGTGATCGCATGGAAGGATCCGTGGGGAAATTATAACGATGCCGGTTATCAGATTGCACAGTCGTTGTTTGCCATCGGAACCGGAGGATGGTTCGGCATGGGCCTTTATCAGGGTATGCCAAAGGATATTCCGGTCCGGGAAAGTGATTTTATTTTTGCGGTGATTGCTGAAGAATTGGGCGGATTTTTTGCAATCTGTCTGATCCTTGTGTTTATGAGCTGTTTTATTATGTTTATTAACATTTCATTGCGCCTGACCAATAATTTCTATAAACTTCTGGCCATCGGACTGAGTATTGCTTATGGTTTTCAGCTGTTTTTGTGTATTGGCGGCGTGATCAAGTTTATTCCGCATACAGGTGTTACGCTTCCGCTCATCAGTTACGGCGGCAGCTCTATTCTTTCTACAATTATTGTCTTTGCGGTGATTCAGGGACTCTACCTGTTAAAGCAGAAGGAGGTGAAACAGATTGAAGAAAAACGACGAGAATCAGAACAGCGACAGCGGCTTGACCAGACGCGTCTATAAAAAGGCGAATCTGGATGATACAGTTGTCAACATCAAAAAAGATTCTTCCAATGACTTTAATCTGCTTTCCGATGACGAGATGATGGATTATGTGCCGGGAGTCGATGATGTGGATCACTTTGATTTTGATGAAAGTGATATTGAGCGATATCGGAAGCTGAATGAACAGGAAGCAGCCGAACGTGACAGACGCAGAAAACAGCGCGCGGCAGAAAAACAGCGGGCAGCGAAGAATCAGCAGCGTACAGAGAAACCGGATGAACAGCCGCAGGAAAAGAGACAGAATAAACAGGCCGGCAAGGCCGCAGCAAAAGAGGTTCCTGTGAAGAAGACGAATACAAAGAAGCAAAAGCGGCGGAGCAGGAAAAAGGATGATCTGGATATTGATGATACCGAACTGCGCCGTGAACTCAGTGAAAAGAAACGTACCAACAAAGAGATCATGCGTATTACCTACGTGATGATGATCCTGTTTTTTGGTATGATAGGCTATTTTATTTATTTTGATGGTGTGACAAGCAAAGAAGTGATCAACAATCCCCATAACAGTCGATTGGCCAAGATGGCAGACAGTGTAGTAAGAGGTGAGATCCTTTCAGCGGACGGAGAGGTTTTGGCAGAATCCATTAAGGATGACAACGGAAATTATTACCGTTACTATCCGTATGGCTGTACTTTTGCGCATGTTGTGGGAACCAGCGATGTGAATAAGTCAGGTATTGAGCTGACGGCAGATTATAATCTGATAACATCAGATATCCAGCCTGTGCAGAAGATCATCAACGAGATCAGCGGACAGAAGAATCCGGCGGACAATGTGATAACGACACTGAATGCGAATCTGCAGCAGGTGGCTCATGATGCACTGGGAGAGCGGGAAGGTGCTGTTGTTGCTATTGAGCCGTCCACAGGCAAGGTTCTTGCCATGGTATCAAAACCGGACTACGATCCGAATTCGCTTGTTGACAATTATCAGGATATTATCAGTGATGAAAACAGTAAAGTATTGTTGAATCAGTCAACGCAGGGACTTTTTGTCCCGGGTTCTATATTCAAGATCGTCACATCGCTGGCATATCTGCGAAGCGGCGGAGATCCGGATAATTACAGCTATTACTGTGATGGTTCCATTTCATTGAATTCTGATGACGGTGATAGTTATATTAAATGTTATGGCGGGGAAGAGCATGGACAGGTGAATCTGCTGGAGTCTTTTGCAGAGTCCTGTAACTCATCTTTTGCAAATCTTGGATTATCCATCAGTGTGGACAAGATGAACGAAGTTGCCAACTCTCTGCTTTTTAACCAGGCACTGCCGACGAAATTTACAACAGCCAAGAGCCAGTTTGGA
>JBNMJG010000360.1:0-1909 GCA_050873705.1 Coprococcus sp.
GATATCCAGTCAGCATGGCATCGGCAATTATATTGCAGATCATTTTGACAAAACCCTTGTACAGGTCATGACCATGATGTATGCGCTGGAGAAGATGACTTACAATGAGATCCGTGAATTCAGATATGCCGTTGAATTCCAGGCGGTTGTGCTGGCCATGGACAACATTACAAAGGATCAGATCGAGAAACTGCAGAAGAACCTGGATATTCTTGAGAACAGTCAAGATGAAGAAGAGCAGGTGCTGAATGATAAGATGATCCATTATACGATTGTAGAGGCTTCCGGCAATCGCCTTGTGATTGCCAATTATCTTGCGCTGGCCAAGATCATGGATAATTTTATCCGTGAGACACGTTCCAAGATCATGACAGATGAGCGGAATTCCATTGCATTTCAGGGAATCCACAGACGTCTTGTGGAGGCGATCTGCAGCAGAGATCTTGAACTTGGAAAGAAAGCGCTGGATGAACATTTTGTTTATATTTGCAAGAATATGGATACCTAGCGTATGATTTCAAGATCGGGGAAAGGCTGTGAACGTTGAATTCTGCAAGTCAACAAAGAGTCAACAAGAGGCCAAGCAAAACCATAGACAAAAAGGGCAGAACATTATATAATAGGTGTATCAACTGGTAGTACCAGTTGAAGATGTGAAAGCATCGTATCTCCTTAATTGATTGAATCAAGTTGTATCTTGCCGGGTTCAACGAATCACAACGGAATAAGGATGTTATTTTCTTTTTGAAAAGAGCCATTGCAAAATAAAGTGGTGTATCTTGTAATAGCTCTTGTTGTTTTGTCCGGAAATATAATTTGCCTACTTCATGCCAATTATGCTATAATGAAATGGATTATGCTATTTGCGTAGCAGTCTGAGTGTAAGGGCGGTGAATATGGCAGTTTATATAGATGTGATTGTGGATATATCTGTGAGCAGTCTGGATCGTATTTTCCAGTACCGTGTGCCGGAGGAAATGCTGGATGCGGTGACGGTAGGCTGTCAGGTCAGTGTACCCTTCGGAAGCGGGAATCGGAAGCGACAGGCTTTTGTTGTGGGCGTTGATACGGCGCCATCTTATGATGAGACAAAGATTAAGGATATTTTGGAAGTGACAAAGGCACCGGCAGCAACGGGGCAATTGATTGCGTTGGCTGACTGGATGCATGAATGGTATGGATGTACCATGGCACAGGCTTTGAAGACAGTGCTTCCCATCAGGAAGTCGGTCAGAGAAGTGAAGAGGGTGACTTATTTTCTCACAGACAGAGAGAAAGCACAGCAGCTGCTTGACAAGAGCAGGAAGAACCGGCGTGAGAAGGCCAGGGTCAGATTTCTGGAGGCGATATTGCGTGAAGAACATCTGACAAAGGAAACAGTGACAGGTGTTTTGCAGATATCATCGGCGACGATGAAAGCGATTCTTCAGACCGGTGTGATCCGAGAAGAGACATCCCGAATTTACAGAGATCCTGTGAAGCAGAAGATGAAGGGATGGCAGGATGTCTGCCTGAATGAAGAACAGCAGCAGGCTGTAGAGGGCATCTGGAAGAATGCAGTCATGTGCCGGGAACACTGGACAGAGGAAAGCGGCATTCATCTTCTGTATGGCATCACGGGAAGCGGCAAGACGGAAGTTTATATGTCTCTGATGGAGAAGACCTTGAGTGAAGACAGGCAGGTTATTGTCCTGATTCCTGAGATTTCATTGACATTGCAGACAGTTTCAAGATTTTATGACAGATTTGGCAGTCAGATTGCGATCATGAATTCAAAACTTTCTGCAGGGGAACGATATGACCAGTATATGCGGGCCAAAAGGGGAGAAGCTTCTATTATGATCGGTCCCAGATCTGCACTTTTTACACCTTTTGACAGGCTGGGCCTGATCATCATTGATGAGGAACA
>JBNMJG010000361.1:0-1908 GCA_050873705.1 Coprococcus sp.
CGCAACCAGGTAAACCGTCTCATCGACGGCGGTGTACATGCCCTGTTCCCATTCGGTACAAACGGCGAAGGCTACATCCTCAATGACCAGGAAAAAGAACTGGTTCTGAAGACAGTTATTGAAGAAACAAACGGCAGAGTTCCTGTATACGCAGGTACAGGCTGCATCAGCACAAGAGATACGATCCGTATGTCCAAGATGGCAGAATCCCTTGGTGCAGATGTTCTTTCCATCATCACACCATCCTTCGCAGCTGCATCCCAGAACGAATTATATGAACACTACAAAGCAGTTGCTGAAGCAGTTCCGAACATGCCGATCGTTCTTTACAACATTCCGGCAAGAACAGGCAATGCCATCGCACCTGATACAGTAGGCAGACTGGCTGAGATCGACAACATCGTCGGTGCAAAAGATTCTTCAGGCAATTTCAACAACATTCTTGAATATATCGCAAAAACAGACAAGAACTTCAGTGTTTTATCCGGCAACGATGCACTGATCATCTGGAACCTGTTAGCAGGCGGTACAGGCGGTATCGCAGGCTGCGCAAACCTTTATCCTAAGACAATGTCTTCTATTTATGATCTGTTTATGGAAGGCAAGATCGAAGAAGCAAAGGCTGCCAATGCATCCATCGCATCCTTCAGAGCATGCTTCAAATATGGTAATCCAAATACAATCGTAAAGACTGCTGTTGCACTGATGGGTCATCCGGTGGGCAAGTGCCGTGCACCATTCAATCAGGTACCTGAAGCAGGTATTGAGGCAATCAAGAAAGTATTAAAAGAAAACGAAGCAAAAGGCATGGCATAGGAGGCGCATGAAAATGAGTAAGAAACCGATTCTTGGTATCACAATGGGCGATCCTGCAAGTATCGGCCCTGAAATTACAGTCAAAGCATTATCCGACCCTGCAATCTATGAGAAATGCTCACCGATCATCATCGGTGACGCGGCTGTCATGGAAGCAGCAGTAGGAATCGTCGGCAAAGATGTCAAGATCAATGCCGTATCCGATGTCAAAGAAGCAAAATTTGAATTCGGAACGATTGATGTTTATGATATGAAACTTGTAGATATGGACAAATTGGAGCGCGGCGTTGTTTCAGCTATGGCCGGAAATGCAGCTTTCCAGTATGTTAAGAAAGTCATCGAACTGGCTATGAACCATGAAGTAGATGCCACAGTGACAAACGCTTTAAATAAAGAAGCAATGAATCTTGCAGGTCATCACTACTCAGGACACACAGAAATTTATGCGGAATATACAGGCACAAAGAAATATACGATGATGCTTGCCCATGAAAATCTGAGAGTTGTACATGTTTCTACACATGTATCCTTAAGAGAAGCATGTGACAGAGTCAAGAAAGACCGTGTGCTGGAAGTTATCCGAATCGCTGACCAGGCCTGCAAAGAGCTTGGAATCAAAGAACCGAAGATCGGTGTTGCCGGCTTAAATCCTCACAGCGGTGAAAACGGTATGTTCGGCCGTGAAGAAATCGAAGAGATCACACCGGCTATCGAAGCTGCCAAAGGTGAAGGCATCATCGTTGATGGTCCTGTACCTCCGGATACAGTCTTTTCAAAAGCCCGGGGCGGATGGTATGATATCGTTGTGGCTATGTATCACGATCAGGGTCATATTCCGCTCAAAGTGGTTGGTTTCGTATACAATCAGGCAGAACAGAAATGGGATGCAGTGGCAGGTGTTAATATCACACTTGGCCTTCCGATCATCCGTGCATCCGTTGACCACGGTACTGCTTTTGACCAGGCAGGCAAAGGCGTGGCAAATGAATTAAGCCTTATCAATGCAATGGATTATGCGATCCGCATGTCAGCAGGAAGAACAAAATAGAAAGGGGACCGCTATGGAGAAGGCAAAAAACCATTGGTTTAAAG
>JBNMJG010000362.1:0-1898 GCA_050873705.1 Coprococcus sp.
TGCAATCTTCGCAGAAGTGGTCGTCTTACCTGCACCCTGCGCAATTCGCTTCTTACGGCTTGGATTGATCAAATCCGGATTTGCGCGTTCCTCCGGTGTCATGGAAAGAATAATTGCTTCGATCCGGCTAAACTGACTGTCGTCAACCTCCACATTCTTCAGCTGACTTCCTACGCCCGGGAGCATGGAAAGCATATCTGCAATGCCGCCCATATTCTTTACCTGATTCAGTGACTCCAACAGATCATCATAACCAAAAGTTGCCTTCTTGATCTTCTGATTCAGCTCTCTTGCCTTGTCTTCATCAATCTGGCTCTGAGCCTTGTCGATCAATGTCAGGATATCACCCATACCAAGAATTCTTGATGCCATACGATCCGGATAAAACTGTTCAAGATCTGAAAGTTTCTCACCCATACCAACATAAAGAATCGGTTTTCCTGTCACTGCTCTGATGGATAATGCTGCACCGCCTCGGGTATCGCCGTCCATCTTTGTCAGAATCACACCATCCAACTCAATCTGTTCATTGAAGGATTTCGCAACATTGACTGCATCCTGACCTGTCATGGCATCCACAACAAATATTGTCTGGTCTACCTTGATAGCCTTCTGAATATTCGCCAGCTCTTCCATCATGGTCTCATCCACATGAAGTCGACCGGCTGTATCGAGGATCACTACATTCAGATCATTGCTCTTCGCATGTTCAATGGCTGCCTTCGCAATATCAACGGGATTCTGATGATCTCCCATAGAGAATACAGGTACTCCCTGCTTCTCACCATTCACCTGCAGCTGTTTGATTGCTGCCGGTCTGTACACATCACAAGCTACCAGCAGAGGTTTGCGTCCCTTCGCTTTCAGCTTGCCTGCAATCTTCGCAGAAGTGGTCGTCTTACCTGCACCCTGAAGACCAGCCATCATAATGACTGTCAGTTCATTGCTGTTGTTCAGCTTGATCTCTGTGGTCTCACTGCCCATGAGAGCAACCATCTCTTCATTGACAATCTTAATGACCATCTGTCCGGGTGTCAGACTGTTCATTACATCCTGACCAACTGCCCGCTCTGTAACGGAGTTAATAAATTGTTTCACAACCTTAAAGTTAACATCCGCTTCAAGAAGCGCCATTTTAACTTCCTTCAGTGACGCTTTCACATCTGCTTCTGTTAAACGGCCTTTGCTTCTTAAGTTTTTAAATACATTCTGCAATTTGTCCGATAAACTTTCAAATGCCATAGCTTCGCCTCCGGTTCTACAATTCTTCTACGATTGTATTGGACAGCACCTCAATCCTGTTAATACACTCTATCATCCTCTGATGATCTTCCTGGTGCTCAAGGATCTCATTCGCATAATGATTGATCTCTGCGACGCGTTCCTTCGTATGGATAAATTTCGCAACAAGATGAAGCTTCGCTTCATATCCCTGCAGCTGTTTCCTGCAGCGTCTGACAATGTCATACACACCCTGCCTGCTGATCTCGCGATCCTCCGCGATCTCACTCAGGGACAAATCATTCAGAACAAAATCTTCATAGATCAGTTTCTGATGCTCTGTCAACAGCTCTCCATAAAAATCATAAAGCAACGCTTCTTCAATAAATTTCTCCATAAAACAGCACCACCTGTAAAGTATTTTTACTTTACAGGTGGTATTGTATCGCAGATACCCTCTATTTGTCAACAGTTTTTTTGAAAATTAATGCAATTCTTCTATCATCAATCCTCACTGTCAATTTTGTACCCCAACCCTCGAACGGTTTTGATGTACTTCGGATTTGCCGGATCATCTTCAATCTTGGCACGGATATTGGAAATATGGACCATCATTGTCCGGTCATCATTCTCATAATATCTGCCGTTGATGCATTCACAAAGCTGCTCTTTTGTAA
>JBNMJG010000363.1:0-1883 GCA_050873705.1 Coprococcus sp.
ACTTCAGGGCACGACCGCCTGTGGTTGTCTCCGGACTTCCGAACATAACGCCGACCTTCTCACGCAGCTGATTGATAAAGATAACGATACAATTAGACTTACTGATGATCGCTGTCAGCTTTCTGAGTGCCTGTGACATCAATCTCGCCTGAAGGCCCACATGTGAATCACCCATATCACCATCGATCTCAGCCTTTGGAACAAGGGCTGCAACCGAGTCCACAACAATAATGTCTACCGCACCGGAACGAACCATCATCTCTGTAATCTCCAGTGCCTGTTCACCATTATCCGGCTGAGAAATGTACAGATTGTCAATATCTACGCCGATCCTGCGGGCATAAGCCGGATCCAGGGCATGCTCTGCATCAATAAACCCCGCGATGCCGCCTCGCTTCTGCACTTCTGCAACCATATGTAATGTAACGGTTGTCTTACCTGAAGATTCCGGTCCGTAAATCTCCACAACACGTCCCTTCGGAAGGCCGCCAAGTCCCAGTGCAAGATCCAGACTCAGAGAGCCTGTCGGGATTGTCTCAACATCCATGTTCTTGCTCTTATCACCAAGCTTCATAATGGCACCCTTGCCGAAATCCTTCTCAATCTTCGAAATCGCCGCATCCAAAGCTTTCAACTTTTCACTGTTATCCATTCCAAAATCTCCTTTATTCTGTGGCAGCCAACTGGCCTTCATGACTCTGCTTCATTCTTGTATATGATAAAATTATCGTTCATACGTTTTGTGAACATTCGTTCTTCGAACTAATGTTTATATTACACTATCCTGTTTGAAAAGTCAATGCCATTTTCAAAATGTTCGAATCCCTGATGACATAAAAAGTATAGCATATCCAAAAATATACGGCAATTATCATTCATTGACAAAGTTTTCTGCGCAAAAAAACAAAAGGCGGAAAATTCCGAGTTTGTCTGTCGAAATTTTCCGTCTTCTCAAATATTGCTTCTGGTTCTTCTCAAATTAAGCTTCTGATGCTTCCGCCTGATTCAGATAAACCCTCTTTACAGACACATGTCTGTCCATCACCCAGACAAATGCCAGACAGATTCCTGCTGCAATAACACCCACCGCCAATACTTTCATCCTGCTCTCAAAAGTATAATTCAGACACGCAAGTCCGAGAGACAGCATATTGGCAGAGATATGTACAATCATCGGCGCCTTCAGAGAACCATATTTCTCATAAACATAAGCAAAGAGTATACCTGTGACAAAGGCATAAATTCCCTGAACAATATTGCCGTGAAAAGCAGCAAACAGAAGGGCCGAAATACCGATGGCCAGGTTCACATTGCAGTACTGGCGAAGACGCATAAAAATCAGTCCTCTGTAGATCAGTTCCTCACAAATAGGAATAATAACACCTATGCCTATGATCTGTGCAGCCAACGGACCGGAAAACAGCATCTGCTGTGACTGTTCAAATCCTTCAGACATAGCCGCCAGATCTGAAACATTGATCAGCAGATTGCCTGCCAGCGAAACAAATACCCCGATCGGGATCAGTATCAGCCACCATCCCGGTGCCGTACCCTTTCTGTCAAATACAAAACGCCGCTTCTTGTAGTCTTTAAAGTACATCCGAAGCAGGATCAGAATGCTGAAAAATGCCGCCGCCGACTGCAGAACCATCGCATACTTGATCAGTTTATCCGACAGCGCCGTCACAAAAGCATCCATATTGCTCTGAGAATAATCTCCGGCCATAGAAAAAGCCCAGTATCCCGCTGCCGCAATATCAATCAGGTAACATATAGCCAGATAGATCAATTCCGGCGTAATCAGCCTCCATATCCTTTTAAACCAGCTCTCCTGTGTCATAACCCAAACTCCTTTATCTCAATTCAAGCCGATGCCATAGGGC
>JBNMJG010000364.1:0-1878 GCA_050873705.1 Coprococcus sp.
CAAAGAAATATGCCCAGACGATTATTATGATCACACACAGCCAGAGCATTGCCCAGACGGCGGACCGTGTATTAAAGGTATCCGATGGTGTGCTGACAGATCTCGGGAGGTGTCAGGCATGAGAAGCTATCTGAGTTTGATTCCCATTTCTGCAAAAGTAAGAAAAAAACAAAACAGAATGACATTGCTGTGTATTATCATCTCAGTCTTTCTGGTGACAGTGGTGTTCAGTATGACGGATATGATCATGAGGACAGAACTGTCTCATCAGATTGATAAAAACGGCAGCTGGCATTTGATGTGTGAAGATATTTCAGATTCGACAGCATCGGATATTGCAGCCCGGCCGGATGTGACAGCAGCCGGATGGTGCTCTGCCTTTAATGTGAATGCAGAGCAGGACTATGAGATTGGAAATGCAAAAGCCGCGCTGTATGGTACAGATGCAGTCTATATTGAGCAGTTGATGAAGGGACTGAAGGAAGGAAAGTTCCCTTCCACAGATCATGAAGTCATGCTCAGCACCAATGCCGGGGATTATCTGGATCTGAAAATCGGTGACAGGGTTGTGCTGCATACGCCTGCAGGCGCGTCAGAGTATACCGTCACCGGTTTCGGCGGAGATGATGAAGCCTATTATGAGGGGCAGTTTTATCTGGTGGGTGTTTATATGACCCGGGAAGCATTTCAATCTGTAATGGAAGAAAATGGAGTGAATGAAACTTCTTCAAGTTTTTATGTTCAATTTCAAAGTGCTTCAAAGGCTGATCAGGCCAGAACAGCAATAAAAGAACAGTATCAGCTGTCCGATGGACAGATTGGAGAAAACACCGGAGTCATGGGCATGTCGGGGGCCAGCAGCAATACATCCATGATGGGCATTTACGGGATTGCTGCAGTTTTATTTGTTCTTGTGCTGATGGCAGGCGTATTGATGATTTCAGGAAGCATGAACAGCAATATCAGCCAGAGAATGAAATTCTTCGGCATGCTGCGGTGCATCGGAGCGAGCAAAAAGCAGATTATGCGGATGGTTCGACTGGAAGCATTGAACTGGTGCAAAATCGGCATCCCTGTGGGTGTGATTCTGGGTACGGCTGTGAATGATGCTTTGTGTATCGTTCTGAGATATGGTGTCGGCGGCGAGTTTGCGGGAATGCCGGTATTTGCCCTCAGCAAAGTCGGTATTATCAGCGGTATAGCTGTCGGATTGATCACGGTTCTTCTGGCTGCCCAGTCTCCGGCAAGAAAAGCCGCAAAAGTTTCACCGGCGGCCGCAGTATCCGGCGATTTGGAAAGTAATGCAAAGGCCGGACATGCAGCAGGAAAAATATCTATGCGGATAGAAACATCTCTGGGGATCCATCATGCAGTATCAAACAAAAAGAACTGGTTTCTTATGACAGGATCATTTGCCCTGAGTATTATTGTATTCTTATGCTTTTCAGTGGGAATGGATCTGGCTCATGCCCTGCTGCCGTCACTTCGGGCCTGGCAGCCGGACTGTACCATCAACGGGTATGCCAATGCCGGCAATATTGACCCGTCTATGAAGGAAAAAATCAGCGCAATTCCCGGTGTAGAACAGGTTTTCGGTGATGCCTATGCCGGTGATGTTCCGGCAGTTTCTTCACAATCATCAGTGGACCGGGTCAATATCGTATCTTACGATGATTATATGATCAAAATGGCCGGGACATCTGTGGTAAAGGGAGACATCTCGGAAATCGGCATTGATAACGGTAAAGTCATGACGATTTGCAATAAGAATAATCCACTCCATGTGGGGGATACCATTGAGATCAATGGTACAGAAGTGGAAGTTGTATGCGAGCTTTCCGATGGGCTTTTTTCAGATGACTGCATCATTGTATGTTC
>JBNMJG010000365.1:0-1853 GCA_050873705.1 Coprococcus sp.
CTGGCCGGGTAAGTGCCGTAGCCATCAGTAAAATACAAAAGTCCCTTCAGGTGTCTGAACACCTTCTTGCGGCACAGCTCATTCACATACTCAAACGCCGGTCTGAAATCCGTGCCTCCGAAACCGATGAGCTTGAAATTCTCCATATAACGCTTCATATCCTCTTCACAGGTGATCACGTCATCCTGCTGCGCCTTGGCGTCACATTGGATAATGTGTACATTCATCTTTCTGAAAAAATTATCCTTATTCATCAAAATGGAAAATGTCTCTTCCAGGAAGCGCCGTACATATTCACCGGAACAGGATTCCGATGTATCAATGACAATGGCCAGTTCCTCCACCTTACGGACTTCCTTATACTCAAGTGCTTCGATCAGCGGCATATTGCCGTAATGATTCAGACCATATGTATAATAAATATAATCATAGCTGTCCAGATCAAGCCGGATCTCCTCCCGGAGAGTCGTAAACTTCTGGAGGAAACGTTTGTAATCGTAACGTTCCCTTGTGGCTATTTTAATATAGTCATAAAGGTCTCCAGCCATCTCAGCCGCGTCTTTAGAGCAGGTCTCCATATTCGTGCGCATCTTCTCACTGATCTCCTGCCACTGCTTCTCCCGCTCCCTGCGCTCCTGCTCTTTCTGTTCCTTCTGCTGATTATTGTTCTGATTGTTCTGATCATTGTTCTCATCGTCCTGATTGTCCTCATTGTTCTGATTCTGGTCATTCTGACCCTCGCCGTCTTTCTGATCCTCCTGCTCGGAATCCCAGAAAACATGGTCATCCACCACAAACTGCTTCTTCGCCGCTTCCATCTCAAGCCATGTCAGAGGCCGCTTCGTCAGCGACTTATAAATGCCCTCGGCTGTCAGCACCTTCATCTCTGACTTCAGACGATCATACATGGCCTGCCGTTCATCCGGTACAACCAGCCGTATGCAGCGGTAATTCATCTGATCAATGATGGCTGTCACAGCAATATCGCAGCTGAGATTCCAGACATCCTCATCCTTGTCCCGGTTATGAAACATATGCCTGAACACACAATGCAGCAGCATATGCAGATAAGCACGGTTTACCAGTACACTGTCATTCTGATAATTCTCTATCAGATATCTCGGATTAAAACGGATCTTCTGACTGTCGGTACCGATGGTCTTCATAGACAGATCCATCTCATATCCCAGACTGTTCAGCGCAATATCCAGAAAACGCATGGAGACATACAATTCTGTCTTGGAAGCATTCAAAATATCCGTTCCGGCCTTGATCAGCTTCTCTTTCATCTCATGCATGCCAAAACCTCCTATAAATCAAAGGACTCATCTGCCATACTGAAATTCCGGTGTTTGTAATCCATCAGAAAAGCAGTAAACTCTGTCTTGTCAAGGGCCAGCGCCAGATCAATGGCCTGAT
Source organism: Coprococcus sp. (assembly GCA_050873705.1). Classification (GTDB taxonomy): domain Bacteria; phylum Bacillota; class Clostridia; order Lachnospirales; family Lachnospiraceae; genus Coprococcus_A. The sequence continues at coordinate 1,420 of JBNMJG010000365.1, forward strand.
CCGTCTCCTCACTGTCCAGCACACCCAGATCCACCAGAAATGTCAGTTTATCCTTGTCATCCTCCTGAATAAACTTCTTCGCCGCTTCCAAAGCATGTTCTGCAATATAATCTTTGTAAGTGCGCTCGCCTTCTATTGTCAGCGCATAAGGATACATCAGGCGCTCCATGGCCACTGTGATGATCGTATCAAAGGAATCGCCTCTTAAAAGGACATAGAACATGCTATCGTATTTGTAATAATCCACATCCTGAATACCGATACAGTAGCGGATATACTTGCCGGAACCGATCTCCGTGGACTCAAACTGCTTGCACATGGAGGCCACATTGGCAACTACTTCGTAATCATGCTCCGTAAAAATAACTCTGGCCTCCTCCACAGGCTTATCCGAGTATAAATGCCGCACAATCACGTGAATCTGCTGGTTCAAA
>JBNMJG010000366.1:0-1812 GCA_050873705.1 Coprococcus sp.
CCTCAGGGCAGTAGTTGAAATCATATTTTGTTCCCTGACTGCCTAAATGTGTGATACCGGCTGTTTCTTCTTTTGTGCGTCCTGACATCATTCATTCTCCTTATCATCAAAAAAATTTTAACAGATACAAAAATCCCGTCTGCTACAGTGCCGGATCTGCGACCCCATTGGCTGCAAATGCTTTTGCACGGTCAATACAGGTTCCGCATTTTCCGCATGCTTTTCGCCGCCTTCATAACAGCTCCATGTCAACTCATAAGGCACATTTAATTCCAGTCCCTTTTTAACCACATCTGCCTTTGTCAGATTCACAAAAGGAGCTTCCACCCTCAGCTGTCGTCCGCTGCCTTCATAAATTGCCTGATTCATGGCATTCTTAAAGACTTCACTGCAGTCTGGGTATGCATTGCCCGCTGCATCATCGCTGTGTGCGCCATAATAAATGACATCACAGCCTTTGGAAAGGGCAATACTTGCAGCAGAAGAGAGGAAAAGGCCATTACGAAACGGTACATAGGTGGAAACAGGCTTGCCGTCACTGTGCTGAAGCTGCTCAGCATAAGATTCCTCAGGAATCTCCTGATCTGAATGACTCAGAAGAGAGCAGTCACTGTACTGAAAAATCGGTGTCAGATCCAGGTGCAGCATCTCTACATGATAATAAGCTGCCACAGCTTTTGCTGCTTCGATTTCTTTCGTATGACGCTGTCCGTAAGTAATCGCCAGAGCAATGACATTCTCACTGCCATATTTATCAACTGCGACACCTAGACATGTTGTACTGTCAACACCGCCGCTGGATAATACAAGTGCTTTCATTAATATCTGCCTCCTTTTGTAAACTACTGCATCATAACACGCATCTGCAAAGATGCATCTGTCTTAAAACGACCTGTAAAGGTTGTCGTGATTGTTGTTGCTGTTGTTTTCTTAATGCCGCGTGCAGTCATACAGCTGTGACAGCCTTCGATCTTCACCGCAATAGAGTCTGATCCGGTAACTTCTTCCATAATCTCCGCAATATCGGAACCGATCCGCTCCTGCAGCTGAAGACGTTTTGCAGCCATATCTGCAATCCGGGCAATTTTGCTGAGCCCAATAACCTTGCCATTCGGAATATAGGCCACAGATACTTTCATATCATACATCACTGCCATATGATGCTCACAATAACTGAAGATTTCGATATCTTTGACATAAACCATGTCATCACTTTTGCCTGACAACTCCAGATCCTGCTCAAATGTCTTGTCAAACATCTGTGCAATCTCATGATTGGTATAGTTCATGCCTTCAAATACTTCCTCGTACATTTTTGCCACACGGTCTGGCGTATCCTTCAGACCCTCACGGTCCGGATCGTCCCCCAGTGCAATGAGAATTCCGCGTATATGTTTCTTGATTGCTTCTGTATCAATCGCCATTTTTCATAACCTCCTATACACCGCGCCTGTCGGGATCCCAGATGACCTTGTGTATCTGGATCTGGAGAATGACGCCATTTAAATGATTCTTTTTCATAAATTCTACTATATCAGCCGGATCGATGCTTCCGAAAACAGGACTGAAATAAAGATGGCAGCGTCCGATCAGCTGAAACTGCTTCATCACTTCAAGGGCACGCTCGCAATCTGCCAGGGAACCTGTGACAAATTTCACGGTATCCTTCTGTGTCAGTAATGAAAAGTTATCTGTATCCATGAATGATTCCATGCCGCTGCAGGATAATTTATAATCCATGGTAAAAGACGGAGCATTCGGAATACGACAGAAAGGTTCCAGACTGACACTGCCGTTTGTCTCTATTTCCAC
>JBNMJG010000367.1:0-1803 GCA_050873705.1 Coprococcus sp.
GAATCAGTTCTTTTGGACTGAGCCAGGATCTGAGTATAACGAGGAAAGAGGCCGAGAATTATATTCAGCAGTATTTTGAGACTTACCCGGGTGTTAAGGCCTTTCTGGATCGCTCGGTAGCGGAAGCTAAGGAGAAAGGCTACTCAGTGACGATGTTTGGCAGACGCCGGCCGATACCGGAGCTGTTTTCAAGTAATTTCATGCAGCGCTCTTTCGGTGAACGTATTGCCATGAATTCTCCGATTCAGGGAACGGCTGCGGATATCATCAAGATTGCCATGGTCAGAGTAGACAGACGGCTGAAGAAACAGCAGATGAAGTCACAGCTGATTCTTCAGATCCATGATGAACTGCTCATTGAGACAGCGCTGGATGAGGTGGATGAAGTAAAACATATCCTGAAAGAGGAAATGGAACATGCAGCTCAGCTTGCAGTTCCCCTTGAGGTGGATATGCATACAGGTCATAACTGGTATGAATTAAAATAAAGGGGAAGAGACAGATGAAGGTATATGGTATTACCGGCGGTGCCGGAACAGGCAAATCAGAAGTGATCCGGATGCTTCAGGATGATTTTCAGGGTTATGTGATCATGGCTGATGAGGTTGCCAGGGAATTGACGCAAAAGGGCCATGTCAGCTATGACCTGATCGTTGATTATTTCGGCAGGGATATCCTGATGGAAGACGGAGAAATTGACAGAAAGAAACTGGCGGATCATGTCTTTAACAATGAGGAAGCCCTGGAAAAATTAAACAGCATGACCCATCCTTATGTCAAAGAAGAAATCAAAAAGCAGATCGCAGAAGCAGAAGCTTCCGGCAAATATCGTTTTGCGGCGGTGGAGGCAGCGCTTCTTCTGGAATGCGGTTATGAGAATATCTGCGATGAGTTCTGGTATGTTTATACAAAACCGGAGATCCGCAGACAGCGTATGAAAGAAAACCGCAATTATTCCGATGAAAAAGTAGATGCGGTGATGCGTAATCAACAGCCGGATGAAGTCTTTTTCGACAAATGCGCATTTGTGATCGAGAATACTACGACACTGGGTGCGGTTCGTGAACAGTTAAAGAAGAAGCTGGCCTAGATATCTGATATTTGTTGTATACAAGAGCTGCCGAAAGGCAGCTTTTTGTGTACTTTGATGAATTAGTGTGTTAACACAAAATAAATGTTGCGTTTAAAATGTCGATGGATTATAATCTAATGTAAAAGTCCGGAACATGCATGTCCCGGCACGGAATCCGGTTTGGACTGTCAGAACAGCAGGATGATCCGGAATTTCGTTATTATTATACGATGAGAGGATGAGATGCATGCAATTTTCAACAATTGCCAGCGGCAGCAGCGGCAACTGTCTGTATGCAGCAAATGATGATACACATATTTTGATCGATGCGGGTATCAGTAAGAAACGAATCGAGCTGGGACTGAAGAGTTTTGGGACAGAGGGTTCGGATATTGATGCACTTCTTGTGACCCATGAGCATCTGGATCATATTCAGGGAATCGGTGTCTGGTCAAGAAAATACCATGTGCCGATTTATGGAACAAGAGGAACGCTGGAAGAAATATGGAGAACAAAATCTCTTGGGAAATTGGATGAATCCCTTTTTCATGTGATCCGCCCGGGAGAGAGTTTTAAGATTAATAATATAGACATCCATCCTTTTTCTATTCCCCATGATGCAAGGGATCCTGTCAGTTATCAGATTGAGTCGGCAGACACAAGGATCGGAACAGTGACAGACCTTGGTTACTTTGACGATTCTATTGTCAATGAACTGCAGGACTGTGATC
>JBNMJG010000368.1:0-1787 GCA_050873705.1 Coprococcus sp.
CAGTTACAGATGATATGGTGAAAGTTAATCTGGTTGCCATTGCTGCTGTATTTATTGTTCTTCTGTTGACCATGAAATCACTGGTACTGCCGATCGTACTTGTTGTCAGTATTGAAGCGGCTATCTGGATCAATCTGTCCTGCCCATATTTCATGGGGCAGAACATTTTCTATATTGCTTATCTGATCATCAGTTCCATACAGCTCGGCGCAACTGTCGATTATGCGATTCTGATGACAGACAGATATAAAGAAAACAGAAGTCGGTTGAATAAGAAAGAATCTGTGATACAGACAATTTCTGATGTCACTGTTTCGATTTTGACTTCAGGCAGTGTCCTGACCGTGGTCGGATTCCTGCTTGGCTATATTTCATCAAATCAGCTTCTGGCTCAGCTGGGTATTTTCCTCGGACGAGGAGCTATTTTCTCATTAGTGATTGTTTTGTTTGTTTTGCCTGGTTTCCTGTACTTATTTGACAGAACTTTCATTAAGACAAAGGAAACATCAGCGAAGAAACATTATCTGCTTCCGGCAGGAAAAAACAGAAAGGGTGAAGATCATGAAACAATTTCAGAATAAAAAAGTCATGTCAGCGGTGCTGGCTGTGACAATGGCTGTGACAGGTATTCAGGTGCCTGTCCTGGCCGCAGAAAATCAGACAGAAAATACAGATAAAGAAGAAGTGGTATATGTTAATCTGAATCATGATGGTACGGTGAAAGAAATTAACGTGGTGAATATTTTAAAGCCGGACAGCACAGGGGCCATTATCGATTACGGCGATTATGAGAGTGTCCGCAATATGACCACAACAGATGCGGTGGATTACAGTGATGATACAATCAAAATCAACACCGATGCGGATAAATTATATTACGAGGGCAAGTTAAAAAGCACCGTCATGCCTTGGAATGTGTCGATTCATTACTATATGGATGGCAAAGAATATTCCGCAGATGAGATTGCCGGTATGAGCGGTCAGTTCAAAATGACCATGAAGATTACGGAAAATAAAGATTATGACGGAGATTTCTATGATGCCTATGCTTTGCAGGCTTCCGTGACATTAGATACAGACCAGTGCAAAAATATCGATGCACCGGATGCCACCATTGCCAATGTGGGCAAAGATAAGCAACTGACTTATACGATTTTACCGGGAAAAGGTGCTGATTTGACCATTACAGCGGATGTGACAGACTTTGAAATGGATGATATTGCGGTCAATGGTATTCCACTTAGTCTGGATATCGATATCGATGATGATGAACTCATGGATCAGGTAACAGAGCTTCAGGACGGCATTGCGGATGCAGATGATGGTGCCGGAGAATTAAAGGATGGCGCCGGAGAGCTGAAGGACGGTACAGGTACCCTGACTTCCGGTTCATCCAGTCTGGCTTCCGGAGTAGCGACACTGGATAATGGTGTTCAGTCTTTAAATGAAGGAATTGAACAGATTCAGGCAGGACTGGATGCCCTGGATGCAAAATCCGGCGAACTCACAGATGGTTCAGCGCAGATGCGTCAGGCACTGGCACAGCTTCAGGCAGCCTTAAATAGTGTTTCCGCTTCAGCAGAGGATGTTCAGAAACTGACAGCAGCATCTTCACAGATCAAAACAGGCATTGACAATCTTTCAGCAGGTGCAGACCAGCTGGCAGCCAGTGCAAGTTATGAAGCATATAAACAGGTGATGGCAGCAAACGGACTGGATATTGATGCCCTTAAGGCAGGCAACACAGAAGCAATTAGTTCTATTCAGGCAATGGTTGATAAGGCAGA
>JBNMJG010000369.1:0-1776 GCA_050873705.1 Coprococcus sp.
CCTGTACCAAGCAATGTATATGGGACAAGTCTGTCTGCAAGATGTTCTGCCTTGCTTTCAAGTCCTGACTTCAGTTTCTCTGACTCTTCAATCATGGTAACGATCTTGTCAAACTTGCTGGAGCCGTTTGTCTCTTTGACGCGAATGGTCAATTCGCCTTCTTCAACAACTGTTCCCGCATAAACAGTACTTTCTTCGTACTTGCGCACAGGTTCAGATTCACCTGTCAGGGAAGCCTGATTAACCATCGCTTCACCCTCTGCAACCGTACCGTCAAACGGAATCATATTGCCCATATGTACACGAACCAGATCGCCTGTGCGAATCTCTGTTGTAGGCACAAGCATCTCCTGTCCATCATTGCACAGCCATACTCTGCTGATATTCAGTGACATGCTTCTGGCCAGATCATCGACGGATTTCTTGTGGGTCCACTCTTCAAGAATCTCACCGATACCAAGCAGGAACATAACAGAACCGGCTGTACTGATATCACCTCTGAGCATAGAAACTCCGATAGCAGTTGCATCAAGAACCGGCACTTCAATCTTACGCTGAAGCAGGGTATGAACGCCCATATAAATATACTTGATGGATTTCACGCCTGTGATCACTGTTCGGATCGGCATTGGCAGAAACAATTTGTTGCCGTAATGAACAACAACCTTTGTCACAAGTTTATCCCAATATTCACGATTGGTTGCTCTGCCGGAATTCTGTCTGTATACATCCGGCACATCAACCTTCTCATAATGAAAACTTCTCAAAAGTGCAATAACAGCTGCTCTGTCACCTGTATAACAGATGGTCGCATCCTGTGTACGTTCCTGAACCTTGGAGGAAGTGATCATCTCCTGAGAATTCAAATAATATTGTAAAGTATCCGCTTCCTCAAAAGTCATTCTCTTCTGGCAGAAATGGACACGGATTCTTCCCTTTATCTCATGTTTTACAACAAATTTCATGCGAATTATTCCGCCTCGTTTTCCTCAGATGCTGTTTCAGCTTCTTCTGCTTCAGCTGCTGTTTCTACATCTTCAACATCTGTATATTCTTCTGCATCCTTTGCAGCTCTGTCTTCATTAATCTGCTGTGCTTCTGCATAAATATCTTCTGCATTCTCCTGGATTGTTGTAGCAGTCTTTAATACGCATTCCTTTGCACGTAAAACAGCTGCTGTACAGTTTGTGTAAAGCTTCTTGGCATCTTTGCTTGAAAGCAGTTTAATACCTGCTGTTCCGAATAAAATACCTGCTGCAAAAACTCCTGTGTCTTTCTTGTTAATCTTCTTAAAGCATTTTAACATGATATCATCCTCCTGATTTTGTTTGTAACCGGTAAAATAACGGTTTTTAGGTTTATATTACATTCTACATAGTTCTACCCAACTTGTCCAGTATTTGAAAAAATTTTTCAACTTTTTTCAAATATGAAGAGTTACATATTGCTAATCGCTGTTCATGCGGTACCCGACACCCAATTCGTTTGTAATATATGTTGCCTCCCCGGGTTTCACACCGAATTTCTTGCGGATGTTGGCCATGTTTACCTGAAGTTTCTTGACACTTCCTTCATCAGGGTAACCCCAGACACCTTTGATGATCGCTGAATAGGTCATCATCTTGCCGCAATGTTCAGAAAGCAGTGCCACAATATTATATTCGGTCTGTGTCAATTTGATCTCTTTTCCTTTTATAAAGACCTGTCTGGCATCGTACAGGATCTCCAGATCCTGTACCATAAACTTGCCACCCGGAAGTTTGCCGGATTCTGCAC
>JBNMJG010000370.1:0-1775 GCA_050873705.1 Coprococcus sp.
ATGCAGGAAAGGCTAATGTGCCGAGTTATTTTATTAATAAAGACTTTGTGGAATTTTCCCACAGCTATACTTTTGATGAAGTCATCACAGAACTGCCGGCAGGAAGCGACAAGATGACACCGGATGTGCTGATGACTTTATATAAGAACTTTGTCAGAAAGCTGAACCAGTGGATGACACCGGGAGGTTATGTGATTGTCGTGACGACAGAGAAGGAATATCTCTTATCCCTGGCCGCTAGGTCCGGTTATCTGAAACCTGAGAAAGAATGGACATTGTCCGGCAAGAAAGAACAGTATGTGGTTGTTTTAAGATACAGAGGTTGATGCGATGACCCGGCTTTATTCAATTGGTGACGTTCACGAGATGACGGGGATTTCCGTATCGGCACTGCGTTATTATGCGGATATGAAGGTTGTCTGCCCGGCTAGGATCGACAGGCAGACAGGGTACCGATATTATGATTTTGATGATATCCAGCGGCTCAAAACCGTCGGGTATCTCAAGAAGGCGGGATTTTCCCTGGCGGAGATCACGGCTGTGATGGAGGCTGATTCGGAGGAAGAACGGCGGAGTCTGATGTCGGAGCGGATAGAACAGACAAAGAAGCAGATGAAACGTCTGAAAGAACGAATGTCCATGATGGAGTGGCTGACGAGCCAGAATCCGGTGTCGGAAGAAGGTCATGAGGGCTACAGAATTCATCAGAAACAGATGGACTCGCGAAGAGTTTGGATGACAGAAACGCCAAAAGCCTGCCGGGTGGAGGATTTTTACCGTCAGACAGGTGAATTGATGGCTGAAGAAATGACGGATTTTGGAAAAATGCGCGGATATCTGTTGGATGAGTGTGATTTTATGGAGCATAGACAGCTGGCCATAGAAGGCAGTTTTATCGCGCATGAGGAATCACAGCCAACAGGAGACAATAGTCTGTCGATCCTGCCGAAGGGCAATTACATCTGCATGACTACGGCTATTTTCAGGGATGATAAGTGGATCCGCGCCCTTTCTAGATATTTTGCGGAAAAGGACATGCGTCCCCGGATCATTCTGGCTGTTTTAAAGCACAAAGATTTTTATAACTGGAGGCATTCTCTGTACGAAGTACAGATACTGGTATAACAGGCAGCGTATCGTTTCTGCTTGCTTGTATGCCGGGCAGCTTTGCTGCAGAGAGATAAATCAATGAATATACAATTATTAGGCATTAGCCACAAAACAGCGCCTGTACAAATACGGGCTCTGTTTGCGTTTACAGATGAAAATAAAAAAGAACTGATGACCCGCATCTGCACACAGGCGGGAATTCGGGAATGTGTACTGCTCTCAACCTGCAATCGGACAGAGTTGTATACCGTCAGTGAAGAGAATATTTCTGTGCGCAGCGTAATGACTGCAATGCAGCGGATCCTGCTTGATATGGCGGGAATCGGTGATGCCAGCCAGGTGTCGGAGCATTTGCGGTTTTATCAGGGCACACAGGCGGTGCGACATTTGTTTTATGTGGCGGCGGGGCTGGATTCCATGGTTTTGGGTGAGGACCAGATCCTCGGACAGGTAAAAGAAGCTCACAGGACAGCTATGGAGGAAGGTTTCAGCGGCACTTGGTGCAACAGTCTTTTCAGGATGGCAGTGACGGCGGCCAAGAGAGTCAAAACCGAAACGAATCTGTCAGGAATTTCTGTTTCAACGGCCACACTGGCGGTGAAAGCGGCGGAGATGTATTTCGGCAGCCTGGAGGATAAGAAGATTCTCATTATCGGTGCTACAGG
>JBNMJG010000371.1:0-1759 GCA_050873705.1 Coprococcus sp.
AATGTACTCAGATATTCTCCGCAGATGGCACTGGATTATATTATTGCACCGCCCCAGATGGCTCATTATATGGAAGTCTCTACACAGATCTATCAGGTGTATCTGAAATATTTTGCACCGGAGGATATGCATGTTTACTCTATAGATGAAGTGATGATCGATGCCACTCAGTATCTGACGCTTTATCAGCTGACGGCCAGAGAGCTGACCATGAAAGTCATTCTTGATATTCTGGTGACAACAGGGATCACGGCTACTGCAGGAATCGGTACGAACCTTTATCTGTGCAAAGTGGCCATGGATATCGGAGCCAAGCATACAAAGGCGGATGCCAATGGCGTGCGTATTGCGGAACTGAATGAGAGAAATTATCGGGAAATGCTCTGGAATCATCGCCCTTTGATGGATTTCTGGCGTGTGGGCCAGGGCTATGCCAGAAAGCTGGAGGAAGTGGGCATCTATACCATGGGAGATATTGCCAGATGCTCTCTCGGCGGGCCAAATGATTATTATAATGAAGATTTGCTGTACCGTCTCTTTGGCGTGAATGCGGAACTGCTGATCGATCATGCCTGGGGATGGGAGCCGTGTACCATGGAGGCCATCAAGGCTTATAAACCGAGAAACAACAGTATTGGTTCCGGCCAGGTTCTGCAGTGCCCTTATGTATTTGATCAGGCACGGCTGGTGGCACGGGAGATGACAGATATGCTGGTGCTTGATCTGGTGGAGAAGAGGCTCATGACGGACCAGCTTGTGCTGACAGTGGGATATGATATCGACAATCTGACTAATCCTGAGATTGCCAAGTCCTATCACGGCGCGGTGACCACGGATCATTTTGGCAGAAAAATGCCGAAGCATGCGCATGGGACAGTGAATTTAAAGGGAAGCTCTTCTTCATCAAAAGTAATCATAGATGCGGTAATGGATCTTTTTGAACGGATCGTCAATCCAAAGCTGCTTGTCCGGAGGATTTATGTAACTGCTAATCATGTGGTTGATGAAAAGACGGTTTCGTCAGAACCGGAATTTGAACAGCTGAATCTGTTTGTGGACTATGCGGCCCGTGAGGCCGAGCAAAAGGCAGAATCAGAACGTCTGGCCAGAGAGCGTAAATTGCAGGAGGCGTCATTGGCTATCAAGAAGAAATTCGGCAAAAATGCAATACTTAAAGGCATGAATCTTGAAGAGGGCGCAACTGCCAGACAGAGAAACAGTCAGATTGGAGGCCATAAGGCGTGATGGATGCAGGAAGAAAAGGATACAAAACAGGAAACAGCGGCGGGAAAGGCAAAAATGATGCCCCGGATTGGCTGCGGTATGCGGATATTATCGATAAACCGCATCATGTTTCCAAAAAGCACAAATCCATGTCTATGGAAGAACGGGCGGCACAGTTTTCGCCCTTTGCAGCGTTGACCGGTTATGAGGCGGCTGTGAAGGAGACAGCCAGGCTGACGGATGAACAGGAAGAATTGGATGAAGATGAGAAAGCGCTTATTAATGAAAGTCTTCAAAAACTATATCGTCATATAGCAGAGCGGCCGCAGGTGACAGTGACATATTTTGAACCTGATGAGAGAAAAGAAGGCGGTTCAAGAAAAAAGATAACCGGCAGATTGCGAAAAATAAATGAGGACAGTCAGCTGCTTGTATTGGAGGATGGCTGTGAGATTCAGATCAGCCGTATTTTAAATATACAGAAGGATTGAAATTTGAGATATTTGTTCGACAAAGTGAAAGCTGTGTGTTAGAA
>JBNMJG010000372.1:0-1759 GCA_050873705.1 Coprococcus sp.
AGCCATTGCACTGCATCCGGAGGTTTTGATCTGTGATGAGGCAACCAGTGCCCTGGATGTGTCCATTCAGCAGGAAATCATGGCACTTTTGAAGGAACATCATGATGAGACAAACTATGCGATTTTATTTATCAGTCATGATCTGGCACTGGTGGAGAATTTCAGTCAGCAGGTAGTCGTTATGTATCTCGGCAGAATCGTGGAGATCATGAACGGGGCAGCCTTTCGTATGCATGCCCGTCACCCATATACAAAAGCACTGTTAGGATCTGTCTTTTCGATTTATGATGACCCGGACAAAGAAATCTATGTTCTTGAAGGAGAAGCACAGAGCCCGACGGGAGAGATCAAAGGCTGTGTTTTCTGCAACCGCTGCAGTCAGGCCAAAGACATCTGCAGACGGGAGGCTCCGGTTTTAAAACCGATTCGGACAGGGCATCAGGTGGCTTGTCATTTCGCTTAAAATAATTTATCCATTTAAAGTGATAATTTATCAAAAATAGGGTTGACATTCTGAAATTATATGCTAAAATTAAATCAAACTTTTGAGACGGAGATAACGTTCACACAAGCACCGTACAGAGAGCAGGAGGAGCTGAGAACCTGTGGAGACGCTGGTGAGCAAATGGACCGTTGAGGGCCAGGGGAAAGGCATCGAACAGATGCGGAGTATCTGAGGACGTAGACCGGCGTTAACGGTAGAGAATGTGTTGGCATTTTCATGATGAGTGGATTTTATAATCAATAAAGGTGGTACCGCAGATAGATCTGTCCTTTGTATACGGGCAGTTTTTTTGTTTTATAGGGAATTTTCCCGAGGCGCCAACTGCAAATGATTTGCAGATAAAACAATCTGTGTGTTCTGACTGTGAAGCAAACTCCTCATAGAAAAGCCTGTATTTTAAGGAAATTTTGAAAGAGAGGTAATTTTCATGAAAAAGTTATTATCAGCAGTATGTATTTTGGCGATGACAGCAATGACACTGGCAGGTTGTGGTTCTTCTTCCACACAGGAGACAAAGGCAGCGACGACAGAAGCAGTGACTGAGGCAGCTTCTGAAGCAACAGAAGCCCTTGAATCCGAGGGTGCGAAGACAGACGGTACTTACAAAGTCGGTATCATCCAGTTGATTGAGAATGGTGCATTCAATGATATGCGTGAAGGCTTCATTGAAGAACTTCAGGCAAAAGGCTATACAGAAGATAAACTGACAGTAGATTATAAGTGTGCACAGGGTGATGCAACAAACCTTCAGACAATTGCTCAGTCTATGGCAGACGGAAGCTATGATCTGGTTTGTACAATTGCCACACCTGCTACACAGGCAATGGTCAATCTTGAGACAGATACACCGGTCGTATTTATCGCTGTTTCTGCACCTGTAGCAGCAGGCGTTATCACAGATATGGATCATCCTGACAAGAATGCAACAGGTACATCCAATGCAATCCCTGTTTCTGACATTTTCGCACTGAGTGATCAGCTGACACCGGACTGCAAGACATTTGGTTTCCTGTACTGCACAAGTGAAGTAAATTCTGTCAATACAATCGAAGCAGCCAAGGAATACTGTGATGCCAATGGCCTTTCTTACAAAGAGGCAACAGTGACGAACTCTTCAGAAGTTCAGCAGGCCGCTCAGTCATTAGTCGGCAGCGTAGATGCCATGTTTATTCCAAATGACTCTGTCATTCAGTCCAGTATGACACTTGTATCAGAAGTGGCAAGAGATGCCAAGATTCCTGTATACTGCTGTTC
>JBNMJG010000373.1:0-1746 GCA_050873705.1 Coprococcus sp.
ATAGAAAAGCTGCAGACTTATGTTGCCGCAAGCGGACTTTCTTCCAGGGATGCGGTACGTCTGAATAAGTGGGTTAAAAAACAGAAAATTTTATCCATTGTTGTTTATAAAGACGGCATTCAGGTCTTTAATTCTGATTATCCGGAGCAGGATGTATGGGATGATGGAATCATGGCAGGTGATTACACATGGATCAATTATTATACTGTCCGGTTTACAGATGGACAGGCAGCTGTCAACATTCGGGGTTTTTATGATTATCAGCTGTATATATATGTGAGGATCGGGGAAATCTGCCTGTCCTTTGCCCTTTTTGTTTTATTCGTTTTGTTGGGAATCCGGAAAAAGATTGAATATATACGCAGACTCAGCGAGGAAATCGAGATACTTGAGGGCGGCGGCCTGGATTGTGAGATCACAGTAAAGGGACGGGATGAATTATCTGTATTGGCTTCGGGACTTGAGAATATGAGAGTTTCTTTCTGCAAGCTGATGGAGGATGAGAAGAAGATGGTGCAGGATAATCAGCAGATTGTCACGGAGATGTCCCACGATTTGAGAACACCGGTCACATCCATCATGCTGTATACAGAGATTTTGAAAAACGGAACATGTCAGGATCCTGATCTTCAGAAAGCATATATTGCAAAGATCGATCAGAAAGCACGCCGCATGAAGCAATTGACGGAGCATTTATTTGAATATTCACTGATGGCAGGAGAGACGGATGTCCGGTTGGAGGAAGCGGAAACCTTTGAACCCCTGTTCTATGACCTGTTTTCAGATGTATGCAGTTATCTGGAACAGAATGGTTTCCGGATGGAATTTAAAGTGGAATGGCCGGATGGCAGAATACGGATCGTCACGGATTATCTTATGCGGATCATGGACAATATTGCTTCAAACATTATCAAATATGCAGATCCTTCTGAGCCGGTGGTAGTTTCTGCTGTGACCAGAGGGCAGATGGCCGGGTTTATGTTTGAGAATCATATCCGAACTTCCGGTGAGAAGCCGGAGAGCAATGGTGTCGGCATACAGAGCGTGAAAAACATGATGAGAAAAATGCAGGGAGAATGCGAGACGGAATGTGAAGAAACGATTTACAGAATCCGCTTTCTGTTTAAAACAGAAAAATGATTATGACTATAGAAAGGGGCATTTTCGATGGAAAGTACCTTGGAAAATCAACCATTAAATAAACATATCACACTGGGAATTCTGGCCCATGTGGATGCAGGCAAAACGACGCTGTCAGAGAGTATTCTTTATTTGACAGGCAGTATCAGAAAGCTCGGCAGAGTGGACAACAAAGATGCTTTTCTGGACACCTATAGTCTGGAGCGGGAGCGCGGTATTACCATTTTCTCCAAGCAGGCCGAGATTGAGATGCAGAACAGGAAGTATACACTTCTTGATACGCCGGGACATGTAGATTTTTCGGCGGAGATGGAGCGGACACTGCAGGTGCTTGATTATGCGGTGCTGGTGATCAGCGGTGCGGATGGAGTTCAGGGTCATACCCAGACATTATGGCGGCTGCTGGCACGATATGATGTACCGGTCTTTGTGTTTGTCAATAAAATGGATCAGAACGGTACAGACAAGAAAGCACTGATGTCAGAAATCTATCAGCGCCTTGGTGACAGCTGTATCGATTTTGCACAGGATGATGCACTGCGTAATGAAGAACTGGCGGTGTGCGATGAGCATGTACTTGAATATTATCTGGAGAATGGTGACATA
>JBNMJG010000374.1:0-1727 GCA_050873705.1 Coprococcus sp.
CAGTCCTATGTCTAGTTTTTGTACCCTTATTTTCGGTTTTGGATAATATTTACTTGTCAAAGTTCAATGCCAGAGTTTCACTGGCATGATCAATCAGAATTCCGAGAGATCATAAGTTCTGTTTTTCATTATGTCTCGTCTATTCAGGACTTCCTTACATGTTCCAGTTCAAAATTCAAATCTGCTTAAGTCCCATCATCTCAAAATACGCTCTGTATTCTCTTCAATGCTTCATTCACAATACTTCTCGGACAAGCCAGATTCAGCCTGATGAAGCCTTCTCCTTCTTTACCAAACCAGCCTCCCAGGTCTCCGGCTACCTTCGCTTCTTCCAGAAGCTTTCTGTTGATCTCATCCGGTTTCAATCCCGTCCTTCTGAAATCTATCCAAAGGAAATAGGTTCCCTCTGTCCGGCTGACCGCTGCATTCGGAATATTTTTCCTGATGTACTGTTCAGCATACCGGATATTGCCGCCGATATATGCCAATAATTCCTTCAGATAATCCTCACCATATGTATAAGCAGCTTCCGTGGCCGGCAATCCGAAAAGGTTCAATCCCGCCGCTTCATCCGCTCTGATCTGTGCTGTATACTGTTCTCTGATCGTCTCATCCGGGATCACAACGATTGATGTCCGAAGACCTGCCAGATTAAAGGTCTTGCTTGCTGCATAGGCTGTGATGATATTCTCCGCCCCGGCAATTTTTAATGTCGGTGTATGTTTAAATCCTTCCATGATCAGATCAGAATGAATCTCATCCGAAAAGATCAGCACATGATGTTTCCGACAGATCTCGACAATTCTTCGAGGTTCTTCTTCTGTCCATACTCTTCCGACAGGGTTATGCGGACTGCAGAGAATAAATAACTTCGTATTCTCACCCTGTGCTTTTCTCTCAAAATCCTCAAAGTCAATGCTATAGCTGCCGTCCTTTTCAATCAGCGGACTTTCAACAGCTTTTCTCTTATTATAGGTAATACATCTGTCCTTGAAAGGATAATAGACCGGCGGCTGGATCAGTACGCCGTCACCTTCCTTTGTGAATGCCTGTACTGCATAGGTGATGGCCGGTACCACGCCCTGAGTGATCACAAGGCTTTCTGCCGTCACATCCAGGTCATGTCTCTTTTTCACCCAATGGATAAAGACATCATCAAAGCTTTTGCCCTTTGGTGCCGGATAGCCATAGATTCCGAAGGCCGCTTTTTTCTTAAGCACTTCGATAACCTCATCAGGTGCCGTAAAGTCCATATCTGCTACCCACATAGGCAATGCACCGGAGGCATCATAACCCGGAAATCTACTCTCAAAGCCATCCCATTTACTGCTGTCTGTGCCTCGTCGTTCTATATATCGGTCAAAATTATATTTTCCCATGGATGCCCTCCTATAATATAAAGACTCGGGCTTGCCTTTGTAAACAACTCGATACCTGTTTTGGTTACAAGGAAAGTATCTTCAATATTATAGGTCTGATTCTTTGAACTGTAATACGGCAGCTCAATGTTCATCACCATATTTTCCTCAAAAACTCTGTCTTCTCCCGGTGCAATAAACGGATATTCCTCGCTGAACAATGAGCATCCGATGGAATGACCCTGATGTCCTCTTACATAACCGTTGAATCCTCTCTCCTTCAGCACACGGTGTATGCCATTGAAGATTTCACTCATCTTCACGCCCGGTCCGATATTGTTGATGGCATATTCATAACCGGCCCAGAGA
>JBNMJG010000375.1:0-1720 GCA_050873705.1 Coprococcus sp.
CCAAGTACAATTGTGAATACCATGAGCATTAAGACTCCTCCGCCGCTTCCGGTAAATCCGCAGACCCATCCGATGATCATTCCAAAGATCATTGCCTTTCTGGTCCTGTTGTCGATTTTCCGCGTTGCGGCTGCATCCATGCCGCCTGTCACAGGTTTCCAAAGGAATTTGACTCCAAGCAAAATGGTCGTAGCCATGGAACGGTATCCCAGACCATCCGGATTATTCTGACTGAACAGATACCCGCAATAACTTCCTATGATTGTTCCTATAAATGCCGTCACTGTAACATACGCACCACGTTTTAAATCAATATTCTTATTTTTATAATACGTATATGCTGATAACAAACTGGCAAGCACATCGGATGCCAGTGCAACATTCACAGCATCATAGCTTTGCCAGCCGGCCAGACTTACAAGCATCGGTGTGATGATGACTGCCGCTGACAATCCTGCCAGTCCTGTTACGATTCCTGCTCCTAATCCTGCCAATATGTATATGATGTATAACAATTTTCTCACCTTTCTTTAAAACAGTGCTTTTAAGCGATCCAAAAAGCCCTGCTTTTCTTCTGTTTTATCTACTTTCTTTTCTTTTGCAGCTTCGATTCCCTTCGTAGAGATCACAAATTGTACAGATGTTATACTACTGTTTTTATCATCTGTAAATGAAACCGCCTGATAATCACCTCCGGAGAAATTCTCCATTGCCTGATCTACTGCTTTTTCTATCTCTTCCGGCATTGTACTTACTCCGTCTGCAAACTGCCCCATTCCGTCAGCAAGCTCTGCCGTTCCACCTTTTAATTGTTCCGTGCCATTCAGATAAGACGCCATTCCGCTTTGAAAGCTTCCGTAATTTCCAGCCAGTAAGTCTACCCCATCTGTATAAGAAGATAATCCTTTGTGGAATTCTCCGTACTGAGAAGCTAATGTACTTAGACCACTCTTCAAGGCATCCATCTGCCCCGCAATATCTGTTTCCGACACTGCCGACATAGACGTTGCAATTCCACGGATATTTGCTGAAACACTGCCAATTCCCGCTGCCACCGAACTGCCATTTTCACTGCTCAGTGTGGATGAAACTGCATCAAACGCCGGCTTGACATTTTGATACGTCCTTTTGATCACCTGCAATTGCTGATAAGAAGCCATCAACTTCTGATATGCTGACATCGCTGCTTCATTGTCATTTGCACTTTGCTGTAACGCTCCCATTTCTTCTTCAGTAAGTGTCGTTTCACTTCCTGCCTGCATTGCCTGATCCAATGCGGCATACGCTGCTGCATAATTTGTCTGTAAAGTCACAAGACCACTTTGCATCTGATCCAGTGCATCCGCAAGTTGGCTCAATCCATCCGGCAATTCTGCAAGCCTTGTAATTCCGCTGAAATCTGCCTGATTCAACTGTGAACTGATCTGTTGTAAAGCACTTTGTATCTGTGCTGATGCACTTATGATCGTAGAGGAATTACTGCTTAAAACATTCAGTCCATCCCCAATCTTACCAGAACCCTTTAAAAGTTCTGAATTGCCTCCGCAAAGTTTATCCATCCCATCTTTCAGGCTATCTGTTCCTTCATTTAACTTGCTTACCGCATCGGTCAGTTCTGTGATCTGACCGGTAAAATCGTCTGTATTCAATGCATCTTTATCAATCTGCATACTATATGGGACCGCCGCAATAGAAAAACCAGACATTGAAAAATCATTGA
>JBNMJG010000376.1:0-1717 GCA_050873705.1 Coprococcus sp.
ATCATACTTGCATGCGGTAATCGCCGGTGTCATTGCAGAGTAATCCAGTGTGTCTACCTGAAGATCGTAACCATATTCCGCGCAGAAATGGGTGATGATATCCACTTCTGAGCCTGCAGGTTCACCGTCTTTAAGATAGTCCATGGTGGGTTCTGATGCGCTGATGACGAGATGAATCGTTCCCTTTTCTACGGTCAGACCCGAACGGTCGATGACTTTGACACTTTCATCGGTGCCGCGCCATTTATCATTGATGGCAGTGATCTCACCGGACTCCCGGGCTTTGGCAAGATAGGCATTCAGATCTTTGGCAATTTCATCACCCCGTTTATCCGGACGCAATATGAAATGTGTTTCATAACTGCCGACCTTTTGCGGCAGCGGTTTCAGCTGCGGCATGCTTGTTTTCAGACCGGCATAGTGGCCGTAAGTGGTACTGAATGCATCTATCTTCCCCTGTGCAGTGCTGGCAGCCATATCTGCAATGGTGTTGTAGTAGATATATTCCGCATCCGGGAGAATTTTCCGGGTTTCCTTTTCACTGATTGAGCTGTCCCATACACCGATTTTGCCATGAGCGAGTTGGGAAATATCTGTGATTGCCCCGGAAGAATCATTTTTGGATGATGCAGAGCTGCTGCCGGGCTGACATCCTGTTGTGGCAATCACTGAAATCAGGATCAAAATGGAGGTTAATAGAAAACGGAAGCTATGTTTTGGTTTCAAAAAACCACTCCTTCCTCTTAGAATTTAAAATGTTGAAATCATGCGGTGCTTTTTTTTAGCTGATACATGGATAATTCGACATAGCATATAAAAAGTATAGCATGGTTACTGATAAGAAGGAAGAAGAGTTTGATTTAATTACTTCAGATTAGAAATAGCCTTTTCAATAATGGTAGTCAGATACCGGATCGTTTTTTCGCGGTCTTTTTCATGACGGTTTTTGACCCAGTTGACAAGAGTGCCGGCCAATGCTTCCGTATAAAACTCAGCCACAAACTGCTGAAATTCCGGTTCCATTTGACAGCCATTACTTTCAACGGCATGATCGATAACGGAAGAAGTAATATCAATAAAATCTTTGCAGAAGAAGCGCTTCATCTCATCACGGCCGATGGAATCATAGGCACAGCTGATGATATAATCATTCTCATCTACATAATTCATCACAAAACGGATGGCTTCTTCATAGTCCACCAGCAGATCAAAATTCTTGACCACATCGATGGCTTCCTCCTCCAGCATCCAGTGGAGCAGGTCATAAATATCCGTGAAATGATAATAAAAGGTATTGCGGTTCACGCCGCAGTCAGCAATGATTTCTTTAACGGTAATTTTAGAAAAAGCTTTCTTGCGCATGGCATTCTTAAGAGAGGCAGCCAGCGCTTTTTTTGTAGCCATTGAAATGTCTTCGTTCTTCATAATGTCTCCTTTTGAATGGACAGACGTTGCGAAACTTCGGGTATTTAGAAACCCAACAAAAAGGCAGTTTTATAGCAGGCACGCTCGCGCTGCCTAGTATTGGCAGCGGTACGTAAGGTGGTAAAGGACACCACCTAAGTACCGGCCATACTAGAAGCACCTGCTATAAAGCTGCCTTTTTGTTGGGTTTTTCAAAAGGGTTAGAGTTTCGCAATTGTCTGTCAATGAGATAAGCAGAAAATTATGAAGGGACTCAGTGGGGGAGCAGCTTCTTAATTTTCCGATGTTTAAT
>JBNMJG010000377.1:0-1714 GCA_050873705.1 Coprococcus sp.
AGTATGTGATTTACGGGAATGGTCAGATTCGAGAATAAATGTTCCGGTCGTTTGCCGGGATAAACTGGAGGATATGAATGAGCATTAATGATTATACAAAAGCAGAAGGCGCGTCACAGCTGCCCTCTGATGAAACTGAAAAACAGCTGTTTATCATTGACCAGCTGCATGAACAGATGCAGGCGGACTATGCCAGAACAGGAAAGAAAAAGACTTATCATGTGGTGACTTTCGGGTGTCAGATGAATGCCAGGGATTCAGAAAAACTAGCGGGTATTCTGGAGCGCATTGGTTATGTGGAGACAGATACGGAGGATGCGGACTTTGTCATTTACAATACCTGTACGGTACGTGAGAATGCCAACCTCCGTGTTTACGGCCGTCTGGGACAGATGAAGCGTACCAAGCAGCGCCATCCGGATATGCTGATCGCACTGTGCGGATGCATGATGCAGGAGCCCCTTGTTGTTGACAAGATTCGAAAGTCTTACCGTCATGTGGACATCATTTTTGGTACCCATAATATATTCAAACTGGCAGAGTTGATTCAGACCCGTCTGAATACAGGAAAGATGGTGGTGGATATCTGGAAGGATACCAACCAGATTGTGGAGGATCTACCGAATGAACGAAAATATTCCTTCAAGACAGGTGTCAATATCATGTTCGGCTGCAATAATTTCTGCAGTTACTGTATTGTTCCTTATGTGCGCGGACGAGAAAGAAGCCGTGAACCGAAGGATATTATCCGTGAGATTGAGGGAGATGTGGCAGATGGCGTGAAGGAAGTCATGCTCCTTGGTCAGAATGTCAATTCCTATGGTAAGAATCTGGACAGTCCGATCAGCTTTGCACAGCTGCTTCAGGAAATTGAGAAGATTGAAGGACTGGAGCGTATTCGTTTTATGACTTCTCATCCGAAGGATCTGTCCGATGAACTCATTACAGTCATGGGCCAGTCAAAGAAAATCTGCCGTCATCTTCATCTGCCGCTGCAGTCAGGCAGCAGCCGTATCCTGAAGCTGATGAACCGCAAGTATACCAAAGAGTCTTACCTGGATCTGGTTGACCGTATCCGTGAGGGCTGTCCGGATATTTCTCTGACAACAGATATTATTGTCGGTTTCCCGGGAGAGACAGAGGAGGACTTCTTAGAGACCATGGATGTGGTGGAGAAAGTTGGATTTGACAGTGCCTTTACTTTTATTTATTCTAAGAGAACAGGGACTCCGGCGGCTTCTATGGAGAATCAGGTGCCTGAAGCTGTTGTTAAGGATCGTTTTGACCGTTTGTTAAAGCTCGTACAGCAGAAGGCATCTGAAGCTTCCGCACGTTTTACGGGCTCCGTACAGAAAGTGCTTGTAGAAGATGTGAATGAACATGATGACAGTATGGTGACTGGCCGTATGAGCAATAATCTGTTGGTACACTTCAAAGGAACTCCTGATTTGATCGGTCAGATTGTGAATGTTCATCTGGAAGAGTGCAAAGGCTTTTATTATATCGGAAAATTGTCAGAATAATATATAAAATGCTGAAAATTACACAATAATTGGTGATTTTTTACAAAAGAAAAATTTATCATAAAAAACAGTTGTATTTTCCAGATTTTGTGATATGATGAATGAGAAGTTAAGTTTGAAGAGCAAAGGCGTTCTCATTTATTTGAGGACGCCTTTTTCCATTACCGGGGTATAGGTGCTGATTTTGGCAC
>JBNMJG010000378.1:0-1708 GCA_050873705.1 Coprococcus sp.
ATATAACGGCAGATATCAGCTGCTATAGCGGCAGTCTCCGCAATATGGGACACTGCCGCCGGATTGATATGGTCAGTGACATAGGGAAGAATATCCAGCCTGATCCGGTTTCTGGTATACTCTGTCTCAAAATTCGTTGCATCATTCTGATAAGCGATCTGATGTTTTTTCAGATATTCCTCAATATCACTGCGGCTGACCTTCAGCAGCGGTCTCACGATCACGTCTCTCACCGCCGGTATGCCGGCCATTCCTTTCAGTCCGCTGCCCCTGAACAGATTGAGCAGCACAGTCTCCGCCTGATCATCCATATGATGCGCCACTGCAATCTTTGATGCCTGCTTCTGCTGCCGCACCTGTTCAAAGCATTCATATCTGAACAGCCTGCCGGCCTCCTCCTCAGACAAATGCTGTGCCTGCGCCATTTTCCTGATGTCTGTCTGAAAGCACTCACAGGGCACATGCAGTGTCTGACATAACTGTATCACAAAATCTCTGTCCCGGTCTGCCGCTTCCCCACGCAGGCCATGATGAATATGGACGGCTGTCAGCTTTAAGTCCATGGGCGTCTGCAGGTTTTTGAGTACCGACAGCAAACAGACGGAATCCGCACCGCCTGAAACGCCGACAATCACCGAATCACCCTGACAGATCATTTCCGATTCCTTTATAGTGTCATATACTTGTCTGACCAGCTCATCCATTTTCCTCACCTGCTTCCTTTATTCTCCTTCTGAGTATAACACAGACCGTCAAGCCCCGCTATAATTTTCAGGTTTTCTGTAAAGTCCGCAGACTAACACTGTCATATCATCCTCTGCTTCATAGTGGCTGCATGCCATGGCATGGTTGAGAACCGCATTGGCCAATTCCTGAGGATTGACAGCTGTACAGTTTTTCAAAAATTCTGCCATCTTTTCTTCATTCTGATCATCTCCCTTCCCAAGACTGCCGAGGGTTCCGTCACTCATCATAATGAGCATATCCCCATCTTTCATATCGGCTGTCAGCACTTCACTTTCCGGCTCCGGCAGCACCCCCGGCGGCAGGGCATCGGATGTCAGTTTTTTTACCTCCGTCCCGTTTTTAATAAAGGAAGCGGCAGCGCCCATTTTCACCAATTCACACCTGCCCGTAAAAAGATCCAGCGTCGCCAGATCCAGTGTTGAATACGTATGCGGTTCACTCCCCGACAGCACAACCGAATGAATCAGCCGAATGGCAGACTGGCGGTTAAATCCGGTTGTAAGGAGCTGTTCCAGCAAACTGATAATTCTGTTGCTCTCCTTTTCCGCCTTTTCACCGCTTCCCATACCGTCAGACAAGGACAGGACCGTTTGTCCGCTTTCCATCTGCATAACCGTAAAACTATCCCCGGAAACGGTTTCCCCCATCCGGACCATTCTTGCATCCCCCACGATGGTCCGGTAACGGACATCTTCTTCAAAGGACAACATTTCCCATCGATGTCCGATCACCGGAGGCGTCCCGGCCTGTGGCAGATAACGCCGGCCATAGACCCTTCCGATGATATCTGCCGCCTCCTGCGCTGTTTTCTGAATATTTTTCGGTGTCTTTGCCTCTATATAAACGCATTTCCGACCATTCCTTCGGTCCGACGCCGCGATTCTGCGCACATTGATCCTCTGACCGGCCATCCTGTGCACCACCTGTTTTTCAGGTGCTCCCTGCCTGACCGGTTCATCAC
>JBNMJG010000379.1:0-1703 GCA_050873705.1 Coprococcus sp.
CAAATACGGAAATCTTGATATCAAAGCACGGTATGTGACAGAAGATGGCTGGGCTCTGGGCAAATGGGTCAGCAATCTGCGCATCAAAGTCAAAAAATACGGTCCGGAGCAGACTTTGACTGAAGAACAGCAGTCCCAGCTGGAAGCGCTTGGCATGATCTGGGACAAGAACAAGGATAACTGGGATCGGTACTTTGAAGCAGCAAAAACCTATTACCGTGAAAAAGGAAATCTTGATGTGCCGGTAAAGTACACAACAGAAGATGGCATTCCTCTGGGAAGATGGCTGTCCAATCTCAGACATCAGCTGCTGGTGAGGGACCGGCAGTCAGCGCTGAGTGACGAGCAGCGGAAGCAGCTCAGATCAATCGGCCTTCAGGATGTGTCGAAAACGGAACAGCAGTGGAACATGAAATATGATCTGGCAAAGGCCTATTATGAAGAACACGGCAATCTGAATGTACCGGCTGGCTATGCAGTTGACGGAGTTAAGCTTGGGCGGTGGATCGCCAATATCCGGGCGAAGCGCAAGCATCCGGAATCCAGCGGAATGGTACTGAGTGATACCAGGATCAGACAGATGGATCTGATCGGCATGGACTGGAAATAGAAAAGATCAAACGGAAAAACAATGAGGGAGCTAAGTATTTATGTATAGAAAAGATTCTAACGAATGGATCAAGCATATCGATTTTATCATACTGGATTTGATCTGTCTGCAAATAGCCTTTGTTCTGGCTTATGCCCTCAGCGGCTATGGCTTTAATCCATATAAAACCATGATTTACAGAAACATGGCGGCATTTATTGGGGGCGCTGACCTGGTTCTGATGATTTTCATGGGCACATTGAAAAATGTCCTGAAAAGAGGTCATTACAAGAACTTTGTGGTGACCCTGCAGCATGGCGTAGTACTTGGCGGTATTTCAGTGCTGTATCTGTTTTTGCTGCAGCAGGGGCAGCTGTATTCCAGACTGGCCTTTATCCTGACATTTGTCATTTATATTTTTCTCACTTATGTGGTGAGGGAATTATGGAAGAAAAGTCTCAGAAGGCAAATGGAAGAGGGCGGTGCCCGTTCACTGCTTCTTGTTGTGACAGAAGATGTAGCCAAAATCGTGGTAGAGAGCATGAAGGAAAACAATTATGCCAGATACAAGATTGCAGGTATGGTTGTGATCGATAAGGACATGACCGGACAATGGATCGACGACGTCATTGTCGTGGCCAATATGGAGAAAGCTGCGGAATTTGTTTGTACAGCATGGATTGATGAAGTGCTCATCGTGACATCCGGTTCCGTTCCTTATCCGAAGGAACTCATCGAACAATTCACAGAGACAGGCGTTACCGTCCATCTGAAACTGGCAAAAGTCCAGAACGTGCCGGGACAGAAGCAATTCGTAGAAAAAATCGGACCGTACACCGTTCTGACAACAAGCATCAACTGTGCTTCATCCAAAGAACTGATGCTGAAGCGTCTCATGGACATCGCCGGAGGTCTGGTGGGCTGCCTGATCACGGGAATATTATTTATCTTCGTGGCACCAGCTATCTACATCAGTTCACCGGGGCCTATCTTCTTCGCCCAGGAACGTGTGGGCAAAAACGGAAAGAAATTCAAGATGTACAAGTTCCGAAGCATGTATGTGGATGCGGAAGCCCGCAAAGCCGAGCTGATGAAAGACAACAAACTGGGTGAC
>JBNMJG010000380.1:0-1698 GCA_050873705.1 Coprococcus sp.
GGACGTCATGCGCCCCGTCTCGCGCAATGAAGGATTCCGTCGGATTTGAATGTTCGAGGGCAGGCTCGCGGTATTTTTATAACAGATGAGGGAGTAGCAAGCGCAGTTTTCTGCGTAACAAGTCAACATACTGGCCGTTGGCCTGGCTTGTTTTAAATAGCGAGACTCATGTATAACTGACAGGCTATACGTGCGTCTTGTGTGAATACAGAATGAATGACAGGTATAGTCGAGGGGCTATACTTTTTTTATGCCGTTATTTAAATATGAAAGAATAATTTGGGAGGTTAATATGAACTGGAGTTTGTTTTTTGTGGTCAACAGTGTTTTGCTGGGTGTGGGGCTTGCGATGGATGCATTTTCGGTGTCTATGGCAAATGGTTTGAATGAACCGCATATGAAGAAGGGAAAGATGTTGGGGATTGCCGGGACTTTCGGTGGATTTCAGGCGTTGATGCCGATGATCGGGTGGATATGTGTCCATACGATTGTGGAATATTTTTCAGCTTTTGAAAAATTCATTCCATGGATCGCACTCATTCTGCTGGGATATATCGGCGGCCATATGATTTATGAAAGTGTCTGTCCCGGGGACAGTGAGGAAGAGGAAACCGGCGTAGGCTTCTGGGCATTGATGGTCCAGGGAGTAGCCACATCCATTGACGCACTGTCCGTAGGCTTTACCATTGCTGAATATGACTGGCTGATGGCTTTGGTCTGTTCCTTGATCATTGCAGCCGTCACATTTATTATCTGTATTGCAGGTCTTATTATTGGACGGAAATTCGGAACAAAGCTGGCAGGCAAAGCTCAGATATTGGGCGGCGTGATTCTGATCGGTATAGGGCTGGAAATTTTCATCAGCAATATATTTTAAGTTTTAAGAGGATTCATTTCATAGCTTTTGGCTGTCCTTGACAAAAACACACCTTCATGTTATTATGATAACACGTTAGTAGAATAAAGAATTAAGAGCGTGAAAACGTAAGATGGAGGCAATTATGAAAAAGGGTTTAGCTTTATGCATGGCGGCAGTATTAGCCATGGGATGTTTATTGACAGGCTGCGGCAGCAGTGATACAGGTTCGAAGTCAACAACAGAGGGTGCAGCAGCAAGTACAGAGGCAGCTGGTACGGAAACGGCTGGTTCAGAAGCAGCCGGAACAGAGGCAGCGGGCGACGGCAAGACATTTACCGTTGGTTTTGATGCCAGCTTCCCGCCATATGGTTATCAGGAGAATGGCGAGTATGTCGGTTTTGACCTGGATCTGGCACAGGAAGTCTGTGACAGAAACGGTTGGGAACTTGTGAAGACGCCAATCGACTGGGATGCCAAGAACATGGAATTGAATTCGGGCGCCATTGATTGCATCTGGAACGGCTTTACAATGAATGGCCGTGAAGATGATTACACATGGACACCGGCTTATATCAACAATACACAGGTATTTGCAGTGAACAAGAACAGCGGTATCACAAAGGCGGCTGATCTTGCAGGCAAGAATGTTCTTGTTCAGGCAGATTCTTCAGCATTAGCAGCGCTTCAGGATGAAGAGAATACAGATATCAAAGCTTTAGCAGATTCTTTCGGAAGCCTGACACAGGTACCGGATTATGAGAGCGCATTGATGGAACTTGAAGCAGGTTCAGCAGATGCAGTTGCCATGGATGAAGGTGTTGCACTGACAAAGCAGGCAC
>JBNMJG010000381.1:0-1697 GCA_050873705.1 Coprococcus sp.
TCCTTCACCACACGATTATATGCCAGAATGGTAAGCTGATCATATGGAAAAACAACGGAAAGGAAATAGTTAAATTCTTCTTCCCCTGTATAACCCGGGTTCTCCTGGCGACGCTTCAAGCCCACTTTCACAGCAGAAGCTGCTCTGTGATGTCCATCTGCAATGTAAAGCGCATCGATGCCGTCAAACGCCTTTTCCACTGCACTGACAGTGAGTGCATCTTCAATAACCCATACTCTGTGTCTGACGCCATCATCTGCTTCAAAATCATAAACCGGTGTTTCTTTCTTAACATTGCTGACAATATAAGCAAGGATCGGATCCGTCCGATATGTCAGAAAAATAGGTCCGGTCTGGGCACTACAGACATCCACATGATGGATGCGGTCCTGTTCCTTTTCTGCCCGGGTATCTTCGTGTTTCTTAACAACTTTATTCAGATGATCATCAATGGACACACATGCCGTAATACCTGTCTGTGTTCTGCCGTTCATCGTCAATTCATAAAGATAATAGCATTTTTGCTCATCCTGGACAAAAACACCCTCTGAAATTTCCTGATCCAGCATTTCTTTTGCTTTTTCATAGACACAATCTGCATACATGTCCATAGATGGATCAAACTGTGTCTCCGGACGGTCAATATTGAGAAAAGACAATGGATGTCCTTTGACTTTTTCCGCCGCTTCTTCTCTGTTATATACATCATAAGGCAAAGCCGCCACCTGCGCGGCCAGCGCAGATGACGGCCTGATTGCCCGAAAAGGTTTGACATTGGCCATAAAGCTTATTTCACCTTTCTTACTTTTACAACTCCGTTAATAGCTGCCAGTTTCTCAACAAGAGCTTCTGTTACTTCTGAACCGATATCCATCATTGTATATGCCCAGTCACCCTTTGACTTATTGGTCATATCTTCAATGTTGATTCCTTCAGCCGCACATGCACCTGTCAGCTGTCCCAGCATATTCGGGATATTCTTATGGCAGATTGTAATACGGCCGGCTGCTTTGCAGATGCCCATATCACAGGCAGGATAATTCACTGAATGTGTGATATTACCATTTTCAAGATAATCTCTTAATTCTTTTACTGCCATCACTGCACAATTGTCTTCAGATTCTTCTGTGGAAGCGCCAAGATGAGGAATTGCCACAACACCCTTCATCTGAGCTGTCTTCGCATTCGGGAAGTCTGTAATATATTTTCTAACCTTGCCTGAAGCAATGGCTGCTTCAAGAGCATCATCATCAACCAGCAGGTCACGTGCAAAATTCAAAAGGATCACGCCGTCTTTCATCTTTGCAAATGCATCTGCATTGATCATCTTCTTTGTGCTGTCCATCAAAGGTACATGCACTGTAATATAATCACAGTTTGCATAGATATCTTCTACATTGGCAATATGTTTGATCTCCTTTGACAGATTCCATGCTGCATCAACGGAAATGAACGGATCATAACCATAAACTTCCATTCCCAGGGCAACACAGGCATTGGCTACCAGAACACCGATGGCGCCAAGACCGATGACACCAATCTTCTTGCCCATGATCTCAGTACCGGCAAACTGTTTTTTGCCTTTCTCAACAAGTTTGGCAACATTCGGATCTTCCTTCACTGTCTGAACCCAGTTTACACCGCCGACAATATCTCTTGCGCCAAGGAACAGACCTGCAAGAACAGCTTCCTTTACA
>JBNMJG010000382.1:0-1681 GCA_050873705.1 Coprococcus sp.
CAACGGCACACCCTGATACACTGCAGGCTATTGAAGCTATACTTTACGAAGACGGCCGCCGATGGTCAGAACCCAACCTGATGATCTACACCATCGTGGAACTGGTCAGTGCCGCCTGCTATTCTGTCATCCTGCACAATGATCCGACAGATCTTGAGCAGTATAAACCGTATCTTTATCGAAGCATCCTGAGTATCGTTCACAGCTTCGAAGAAACATAAAAGCCCCGGCTTTCCTGAAAGCTTACGTTAATAAAACTCTCTGCAAACAGGCTTATCGCCAAACGTTTGCAGAGAGTTTTATTAACGTAAGCACCATAGAAATTGGAGCTCTTTATCTCTCAATCTTTATTCTTTTTAACACTGCATTTCCTTCTTTGCAATCTGTCTGCCCATATAAATGCCGACACCGATCTGCATAAGAGATGTGGCTGCTGTCAGGAAGAAGACATATTCTGCACCGAATTTCTCCCAGATAACTCCCAGTACTGCCGAAACTGTAATTGCCAGAATATGATCAAGACTCAGCCCCACAGACAGACTGGCCGTCACTTCCGAAGAATCAATGGCCAGTTTTCTCATCATAAAAGCATGCACCATATTGAACTGCTCCAGTAAAAAGGCCAGTATGTACAGACAATAAACAAGGAAAACCCAGATACCATGACTGCCGAGGCCGCCCCTTTCAAGGGCACCTGCCGCCGCGCCAAGGGCCGCGATCACAACAAGCAGGTATCCTCCTTCAAAGATCATCGTATGCTTCAAACCTTTTTCATCCAGCATTTTGCCGAGATATTTGCTGAAAAATGCACCGATAAAAGAGGTGACGATTCCAAGAAGCGCTACGGTGTCTGCACCCTTTCCCATCAGTTCAATGATGATCCATGGACCAAATACGAGCTTGATCCGCTTCTGGCATCCATAAGCAATCAGCGTCAGGTAATATGGCATATACTGCTTTCTCATGATAAATTTGCTCTTTGGTTTTGCCTGGATCTGTGTCTTTGGCATGATCCTCTTCATATAGAACAAAAGACCTGCTGCAATCACAGACAAAACCGCTGCAATCACAAAAGGCTTCAGAATCTTATCACCAAAACTGAAGATTCCAAAACGATAACCGGCAAAGATAACAAAGGCCGTCACCATGGTGCACATATTGGACTTGCTCTTAAAACTTCCCAGTGTCTTGCCGACTTCACCTTCTCTGGCCAGATCCATGCTGATGGCATCATTGAGCGGCATAAACAGATGCATACCCAATGACTGGATAAACAGAAAGATCATCATAACGCCATAGGATGGGCTGAATGCGCCCATGACCATCAGACCAATCATCACCAGCACCTGAGAGACTGCTGCAATACCGATATCACTGAAACCCGCCAGTGCAGAGATGATCAACGCACACAAAACTCCCGGTGATTCTCTCGGTATTTCAAGGAATCCTCTCTGGGCACTATCTACGTGATAAACCTCCTTAAAATAATTGGAAAATGTGGCCGAACCAAGGCCGCCGGCAATAGCTGACAGACAAACTACCAAGGTAAATACAAAAATTGCTTTCTGAAGCTGTTTTTTCTTTGTTTCTTCCATTACACTATCCGCTCCGATTCATCTTAATCCAGCAATTTTCGAACCATCGGTCCGTCAAAAGTCACACTCTGCTTGTGATCCACTTC
>JBNMJG010000383.1:0-1673 GCA_050873705.1 Coprococcus sp.
CTCATATACCTGCGAATGAATTTGTGATAAAATAGAGTAAGCTATAACTAATCATTATTCACAGACAGATAGAAGGTAGAGATATGGTATTTAAAGCAATCGGTGACAAAGCCAAACCGGCAATTTTGTTTTTTCATGCAATGGGAGTAACCGGGGACAGCAGTATGCCTGTGGCAGAAGAACTGGCTGATAAGTTTTACTGCATCATGCCAACTTCAACAGTCTATTGTGTCGGACAGAAATATCGCAGCAAAGCAGATGAAGTCAGGCAGATTACAAAGTTCCTGAAAGCGCAGGGGATAGAAGAGATAGCACTTATTGTGGCCTCCTCAATCGGTGCAGACCTCGCCATGGCATTTTTGACAAATACAAAGATTCCTGTTAGGCATGTCTTTTTTGACGGCGGACAGTTTGCTCAGATTGGAAGGACGACCCGGAGAATCATGGTTCCGTTTTTGTATCTGGCCATTAAGAGCCTTTATTGGTCGAAGGGAAAGACATTGAAAAAAGTCATGTGGTGTGATGATGATGCCATCAAGCCTTATTTTATTGAAGCGGGGAAGCAATTGACCTATGGTAATCTCAAAAGACAGCTTTCAGACAGTCTGGAGGACAAGCCCTTCCCGGAACTGCCGGCAGAATTGCAGAAAAATACATTTTGGGAGTTTGGAAGCAGGGAAGAACATTTTAAATACCGGGATGCAGTGATGAAAGCCTATCAATATGGAAATTTTCCGGTTTTTGCGGGCTTTGATCATATGCAGTATCAGATCCGGAATCCGAAAGGATTTGCAGATCTAATGACAGCCATTATTGATGGACACGGAAATGAGGCGTTGGAGGAAAGACGATGAAAAAGTTGTTTTTTGAAACGGAAAAAGATGGTTTCTACGGAACATACTATGAAAATCCCAAAGGTGCAGACTGCGCGGTGATCGGCCTGTTTGGAGATGACCCCAACGATTATATGGCAAAATGCGGTGCAAAATGGCTGCATAAGAATGGAGTGAATGTGCTATGTACATCTCCTGGAAAGAAAAATTACAGCCATGTCAATTACCCTCTGGAAAGAATTGAAACCGCCATCAAGTGGCTGAAGAATCATGGCAACCGCAGAATCGGTATTATGGGAATGAGCACGGCCGGCATGGATGCTATTGCGGCGGCTTCTTATTTTCCGGACATTACATTGACCTTTGGATTGACTGCTAGTGACTTTGTATGGCAGGGCTTTGAACAGGGAAAAAAAGACGGATGCAGGGAATGGCCGGTTCCCGGGGCTTCCACCCTTTCCTGGCAGGGAAAGCCGCTGCCGTATATGCCTTTTGTATATGAACATCCGGTGTACTGGCAGAAGGTGGAGGAAGAAACAAAAGGTTCCGGTGATATTGAACGAAGTATCTGTCTGTTCATTGACTCTGAAAAGGCGAGAGAGCATACAGAAGAGGAAATGATCAAAGTTGAGAATATCAAAGGCCGACTGTTTCTTGTGGGTGCAGATGATGATTCCTTCTGGGAGGCCGGCAAATATATCCGTCGTATGGATCGGCGTTTACAGGAACGGCCTCATACCTGTGAATATGTACCGCTTGTGTATGAACATGGCACCCACTTTGTCCTGCCGGAATCCATGCTCCGAATGGCACTGCCCGTAGGCCTGAAATTCGTACTGC
>JBNMJG010000384.1:0-1668 GCA_050873705.1 Coprococcus sp.
AATAAGTAAATAAGATCCTTGACGGGTCGGGTCTCATTGGACCGGACCCATTTTCGCGCTTAAATGCGTCTATAGACAGTTCAAATAAAAGGAGATAATGATATGCTGAACAAAGTTTCCGTAGATGATATTAATGTTAAAGGCCAGAGAGTCTTAGTTAGATGCGATTTTAATGTTCCTTTACAGGATGGCAAGATTACAGACGAGAACAGACTGGTGGCTTCTCTGCCGACAATCAAGAAGCTCATCGCTGACGGCGGCAAAGTTATCCTTTGCTCACATCTCGGCAAGCCAAAGGGCGAACCAAAGCCTGAACTTTCTCTGGCACCTGTTGCTGTTCGTTTAAGCGAACTTCTTGGCCAGGAAGTAAAGTTTGCTGCAGATCCTGAAGTTGTAGGTCCAAATGCAAAGGCTGCTGTAGCTGCCATGAAAGATGGTGATGTTGTTCTTCTTGAGAACACACGTTACAGAATTGAAGAGACAAAGAATGGTGAAGCCTTCAGCAAAGAACTTGCAAGCCTTTGTGACGTTTATGTGGATGATGCATTTGGTACAGCTCACAGAGCACACTGCTCCAATGTCGGTGTAACAAAGTACGTGAAGACAGCAGCTGTTGGTTATCTGATGCAGAAGGAAATTGATTTCCTTGGCAATGCAGTCAATAACCCTGCAAGACCTTTCGTTGCTATTCTTGGCGGTTCCAAGGTATCCAGCAAGATTTCCGTTATCAACAACCTGCTTGACAAAGTGGACACACTGATCATCGGCGGCGGTATGGCTTATACATTTATGAAGGCACAGGGCGGCAAGATCGGTACATCTCTTGTTGAAGATGATTATCTTGATTATGCCAACGATATGATCAAAAAAGCAGCTGATAAGGGTGTGAAAATGCTGATTCCTGTAGATACAGTGATTGCTGATGCATTTGCCAATGATGCCAATGCCAAAGTTGTAGAAGCTGGTCAGATCGATGATGGCTGGATGGGCCTTGATATCGGACCAAAGACAAGAGAAATCTTTGCTAACGCTGTAAAAGATGCGAAGACAGTTGTATGGAATGGACCAATGGGTGTATTTGAGATGCCTAACTTCGCAGCAGGTACTGTTGCAGTTGCCCAGGCACTGGCTGATACAGATGCAGTGACAATTATCGGCGGCGGTGATTCAGCAGCAGCTGTTAACCAGCTTGGTTTCGGCGATAAGATGACACATATCTCCACAGGCGGCGGTGCATCTCTTGAATTCCTTGAAGGTAAGGAACTTCCGGGTGTTGCAGCAGCGACAGACAAATAATTTAAGTGGATAATGAATCAATTATTTATTATATAGAAGGGATCGTAATATCATGCGTAAGAAGATTATTGCAGGCAACTGGAAAATGAACAAAACACCAAGTGAGGCAGTGGCACTTGTTGAGACACTGAAACCACTTGTGGCTAATGAAGATGTGGATGTTGTTTTCTGCGTACCTGCTATTGATATTATTCCATGTATGGAAGCAGCTAAAGGCAGCAATATCAATATTGGTGCTGAGAATATGTATTATGAAGAATCCGGTGCTTATACAGGCGAGATTTCCCCTGCTATGCTGACAGATGCAGGTGTGAAATATGTTGTACTTGGTCATTCTGAGAGAAGAGAATACTTTGCAGAAACAGATGAGAC
>JBNMJG010000385.1:0-1664 GCA_050873705.1 Coprococcus sp.
TGTGGATCTGGACAATAACATTGATCCGGCCAAAGAAACAGTGATTGTGACGAATCCGGATGGAAAGAATCCGGTGCTTCAGGTGGATGAATCAAAGGGGATGCTTTTGAAGTATCTGAAGGTGATTTATGTGGGCCCGAAGGGGCTGGCTTCCATTATTGAGACGGATATCCGACTGGGTATACCAAAGGTACAGTTCCCAACACCATCTACACTGCCCGATCTGATGAGTATGATCGTTGTAGCGGAGGGCGGTATTATCTGTGATGGCCAGGCGGGGTCCACAACCAGCATTACCGGCAGTATTTATGCCGGAACCATCAATACGGAGGATGTCAAAGAACTTCAAAACCAGAATGTCACATCCATCTGGACGAAATCAGGATCCAATCTGTCTATTACTTCCGGCGATAAGGTGGTAACAGCATCGGAGATCAAAGTAGACAATGGCAGTAAATTCTCCACGGCATCCGGTGTTAATCTCTGGTCACAGGGACTTCGTATGAATTCCGCGAATGTGGAACTTCTCGGTACAACTTATTTTTCAGATGACCTGACAGTGGAAAAAGGAAAAGGAAGTACCGTAAAAATCCAGGGAGAGTATTATGGTTATGGCTATCCATCCACGGCAAAGGCAAGTTTGAATGCCACGCCGGAGGAAGCTTCTGTGGGAACGGCAGACAAGAGAAAGTATGACGGCTTATCCGATGCGGATCTCAGCAGTGCCATTGTTATCAACGGCAAGGATACGACGGTAGATCTGTCAGGTGTAAACAGACTTTTACTGGCAGGCCGAAACTATGTGGCATCATCGGCGAAATCTGTCAGCGGAGCAGATCATACCAATACGGATGTGATGACCGGCGACAGCATTTCTGTCAAAGGCGGTCAGCTGGCTTATCTGCTTCCATATAAATTGCTGAAATCCGATGACGACAAAGTGCTGAGCAACCCAATGACTTATACAGACTATCAAAACAGCGGTTTTGACCAGAAATCATCGGCTGATCTGGTGAATTGGGACATGCCTGTGGATGCCTGGGGCGGCAAGACCCTGAGGGATATCGGCGTTGACAGCAATAATCCCGTACAGATCGTCTTTTACAACGGCCAGGGCGGAACCGTTTATTTCTATCTGAATTTCAGCAGCGATGAGAAGGCTTCAAAATTCATGTCTGATTATTACAGTCAGCAAAAAGAAAGAATGGATCAGTATTTTTCATTCTACTTCGGCACCGGCGCAGGCATTACAGTGAAAGACAAGAACAGCTATACACGTTATGTAACCAATGGCAATGTGCTGGCTTATGACGGCAGCAAAGAGACAGGAAACCTGACATCCGCAACAGATACAACCCTTGGTGAAAAGCTGCAGCAGGAAGAAGTTAATCTCCAGAACACATGGTATGCACTGAACCGCAAGATGATCACCAGTGTGGATCTGCTGAAAACAGATGTGGCAGACAGCGACGGCATTACCCATGATGAAACATCCTACACACGGGGGGTATTTGATAATCTGGTAAATGAGAAGCAGATGGTACAGTTCCTTGTCAGGGAGGCTCCAACAACACTTCAATATGACTATGAAGCCAATGCAGATAACGATGGATTAAAAGCGATTATGGCACATAATGGCAAGAGCAGTACTTTTGAGGTGAAAA
>JBNMJG010000386.1:0-1658 GCA_050873705.1 Coprococcus sp.
GATGCAGATCGATATTGCCATTGACGAATTATTCAGCAATATTGCCCATTATGCCTATCATCCTTCCGTAGGACCTGCAACTGTCAAAATCGAAGTGATCGAGGATCCTATGTCCGTTGTGATCACATTTATTGACGGGGGTACTCCATATAATCCCCTTGAAAAGGAAGATCCCGATATCACCCTTTCCGCGGAAGAGCGGGAGATCGGCGGTCTGGGTATTTTCATGGTGAAGAAATCCATGGACAGCATTGATTATGAATATAAAAACGGACAGAATATCCTCAGGATCAAAAAGAATATATAATCATTGATTAGAAGTTCTTCGGAAGCTATAACGTACTGTTATAGCTTCTATTTAAAATATGCATATTTCTTATAGACGAATCTGTGGTAGAATAGTATCAGAGTGATTAAGAAAAGAAAGGAATTTTCATGATGGATAAAGGAACAATCTTTAAATTTTATAATGATCTTGATACAGACCAGATTATCGCATCCCAGTATCTGCTGCTGCCGAATCTGGAAGAAATGAAAGCCCATACTTTTGAGTCTCAGGACCCGGACTTTGCCAAGAAAGTTAAACCTGGTGACTTTGTTGTTGCCGGTGAGAATTTTGGCTGCGGTTCCTCAAGAGAACAGGCTCCCGGTGTATTAAAAGCCCTTGGCGTGAAAGCAGTCATTGCCAAATCCTTTGCCAGAATTTTCTTCAGAAATGCCATCAATATCGGACTGCCGGCTATCGTCTGCAAAGATCTTCCGGAGGATGTCCAGACAGGAGATACAATGATCCTTCACATGTCCGAAGGTACTGTAGAAGCCAACGGAAAGACTTACACATGTACAAAACTTCCGGAATATATGCAGCATATTTTAAATCAGGGCGGTCTGATCGCTTCTTTAAATAAAGAGGAGGACTAAAGAAATGGGAATGACAATTGCAGAGAAAATTATTGCCGCAGCCGCAGGTGTTGAAAGCGTGCGTCCCGGCGATATCCATACAGTCAATCTTGACAGAATGATGAGCAACGACGGTACAACACATCTGACCGTTGATATGTACAATAATCAGCTGAAAAAGCCGCATATTGCAGATCCGAAGAAACTGGTTTTCATTGTTGACCACAATGTACCTTCCGACAATCCTAAAACAGCTGCTTCTCAGAAGAAGATGAGAGATTTTGCCAGAGAAAACGGTATTGATTTCTGGGAAGGCAAGGGTGTCTGCCACCAGATCATGATGGAGAATTATGTCTGTTCAGGTGAACTGATCTTCGGTGCAGACAGCCATACATGTTCTTATGGTGCTGTCGGTGCATTCGGTACCGGTGTGGGCTGTACAGACTTCCTTTACGGCATGGTCACAGGTACATCATGGGTGCTGGTGCCTGAAACTGTCAAATTTAACCTTGTCGGGAAATTACCTGAAGGTGTCTATGCCCGAGATCTGATTCTTGAGATCATCGGCACTGTCGGTGCCAACGGCTGCAACTATCAGGTTATGGAATTTACAGGCGAGGGTGCCAAGACAGGTATCTTTGAGCCGGATGAGAAAGCCTTTGCCTATCTTGAAGAACACGGCCGCAAACCAAAGGCCATTTATCACAGTGATCCGGATGCGGTTTATGCAAGAGAATATACATTTGATCTGTCAAAGA
>JBNMJG010000387.1:0-1650 GCA_050873705.1 Coprococcus sp.
AAGTACAGAAAAAACCGGGAGTTGTTTTCTCATGCAACGGTGACGGCGGTGCTCAGATGGGTTCATTATATGAGGCCATGAACTTTGCTTCATTATTCGAACTGCCAATTGTTTACATCGTTATCAACAATGGTGTGGCAATGACAACACCAACAGAAAAGGAATGCAAGTGTTCTGAAATTTCAGGCAGAGCAGCTGGCTTTAATGTAAAGGGTGTTACTGTATGGGGACAGGATCCTATCGCAGTCAGAGAGGCTATGGAAGCAGCTATTGAAAGTGCAAAACGCGGTGAACCGGCCCTTGTTGAAATTAAGACTTACAGAACATGTGGTCATTATTTCGGCGACCCGAGAGATTATGTACCTGAAGAAAAAGATGAACGTATGAAAGAAAAATATCCTGATCCAATTCCTAGATTTGAAAAGGTATTGCAGGATATGGGCATTTGTACAGAAGAAGAATTAAAGGGCTATGCAAAAGAAATTAAGAAAGAAATTGCAGAAGCTTTTGAATGGGCTTACGAACAGCCAAAGATTCAGGGATATATG
This sequence comes from Coprococcus sp., assembly GCA_050873705.1. Lineage (GTDB taxonomy): Bacteria > Bacillota > Clostridia > Lachnospirales > Lachnospiraceae > Coprococcus_A. The sequence continues at coordinate 549 of JBNMJG010000387.1, forward strand.
ACAAAGGGAGCAGATAAGATTTTCTCTAACACAGAAGGAGGAAAATTATAATGAGAAAGGTTTCATACGCAAAGGCATTAGAGTTAGCATTATATGAAGAAATGAAGAAAGATTCTTCTATTTACTATATGGGAGAAGATGTGGCTGTTTTCGGCGGTGCCATCACAAAGTTATTCTCCTTACATGAAAATTTCCCGGATAGAGTCATTGATATGCCTCTGGATGAGAATGGTTTCACAGGTCTGGCAACAGGGATGGCCTGGATGGGGATGCGTCCGATTGTAGAGTATATGTATCCTGATTTCATGCCGCTGGCAATGGCAACAATCGCTCATGCGATTTCAAAACAGTACTGGCTGTCAAATCAGAAATGCCCTGTTCCAATGGTAATCCGTTCTGCACAGGGTATCGGTTCCCAGTGCGGTGCACATCACTCAGAGTGCGTTGAAGGCTGGCTGATGAATTATCCGGGTCTTAAGATTGCAGTTCCGACATTCCCTGAAGATGCATACGGCATGATGAAACATGCAGTCAGAGATAATGACCATGTCATCTGGCTTGACTGCCGTACAACTGTTTACACAACAGAAGCAGAAATTCCGGAAGAAGATGAGGACGCAGAGATCCCATTTGGTGAAGCAAGAATCAAACGTACCGGCGCCGATGTAACAATTGTTGCATGGCACAAACTGTTGATTGATGCCCTTGCAGCAGCAGAAGAGCTGGAAAAAGAAGGTATCAGCTGTGAAGTCATTGATCCTAGAACACTGATTCCTTTTGATATTGATACAGTTGTGAAGTCTGTAGAAAAAACAGGCCATCTTGTGATTGCACACGAAGCAAATATCAGAGGCGGTTTTGGCGGTGAAATTGCAGCTCAGGTGACAGAGAGAACAACTGCACTGAAAGCACCGATTGAACGTGTCGGTACAGAAAATACATATATTCCTGTTGGTATGGTTGAATTTGAAGTTGTACCTGGCAAAGCAGAAGTCATTGACGCAGTGAAAAAGGTACTTGGCAAATGATAGGCATTATCTGTAACCCGCAGTCAGGCAAGGATATACGAAGACTTCTGACGGCAGCAACCACTATTGATGAT
>JBNMJG010000388.1:0-1642 GCA_050873705.1 Coprococcus sp.
ATGAGATGCTGAATATGGGCTTCCGTGAAGATATTGAGACCATTCTTTCCCAGACACCGGAAGAGCGTCAGACATTGCTTTTCTCAGCAACAATGCCTCAGCCGATCATGGAAATCGCCAGAACTTATCAGAAGGATGCCAAGATTGTGAAGGTCGTGAAGAAAGAACTGACAGTTGCCAATATTGAGCAGTACTATTATGAAGTGCGTCCGAAGAACAAAGAAGAAGTGCTTTCAAGGCTTTTGGATATTTACAATCCGGCACTCTCTGTTGTATTCTGTAATACAAAGAGACAGGTGGATGAGCTGGTGGAAGGATTAAAGGGCAGAGGTTATTTCGCAGAAGGTCTCCACGGCGACATGAAGCAGCAGCAGCGTGACCGTGTGATGAATGGTTTCCGAAATGGCCGTACAGAGATTCTGGTTGCAACGGATGTGGCTGCCAGAGGTATTGATGTAGACGATGTGGATGCGGTATTTAATTATGATCTTCCTCAGGATGACGAATATTATGTGCATCGAATCGGCAGAACAGGCCGTGCAGGCAAGAACGGTAAGGCATTTACATTTATTACAGGCCGTGAGTTCTACAAGCTGAAGGATATTCAGCGTTACTGCCGTACAAAGATCATCGCAAAGCAGGTACCTTCATTGAATGATGTGGCCAATGTCAAGGCAGATAAGATTTTCGAAAAGGTAACAGGTATGATCGATGAAGAAAATCTGAAGCCTTATATCCGTATGATCGAAGAGAAGCTTGAGAAAGAAGATTACACAACACTGGATCTTGCAGCAGCATTTTTGCGAATGGCACTTGGCGATGATGATAAGAGTGTTGAAGTTGATGATTTTGGCGATACAGGTGCTGAGGACGGTATGGTGCGTCTCTTTATCAATATCGGCAAGAACCAGAAGGCAAGACCGGGTGATATTCTCGGGGCGATTGCCGGTGAGACAGGTATTGCAGGCAGTCTGATCGGTACCATCGATATGTATGACAAGTACACATTTGTTGAGGTTCCGAAGGAATATGCCAAGGATGTACTGAATGCGATGTCCCATGCACGTATCAAAGGCCGCAATATTAATATTGAGCCGGCCAACAGAAAGTAATATATCGATTTTGACAGGTGCTTGATATCAATGATTCTTTAAAGTGAAAGTGGTGAATTGAATATGAAGACAAATGATGAATATGAACAGGGTATCAATGAGTCAGGACAGACACAGGTGCATCCGGATGTGGTCGAGTATGTGGCGGCACACATGCCGGATATGGATGATCTGATCGATGTGGCTGAGTTATTCAAAGCCTTTGGTGATCTTACAAGATCAAAGATCATCTGTGCCCTGGCACAGTCGGAGATGTGTGTCAGTGATCTTGCCGTACTGCTTGAAATGAACCAGTCGGCTGTATCCCATCAGCTGCGCATGCTCAAGCAGGTGCGTCTGGTAAAGACACGAAGAGACGGCAAGGTTCGCTATTATTCATTGGCAGATGAACATATTCAGAAGTTGTTTCAGGTGGCTTTTGAACATATCATGGAAGATTAATTGTTGGAAAATAATGGAAGTTGCATAAAAAATTCATTAATTTTCCTAAAAAGAACGTGCTTTTTGCTAAAAAAGATGCTATACTATAC
>JBNMJG010000389.1:0-1630 GCA_050873705.1 Coprococcus sp.
ATATGGCTGTGGATGACAGATATCTTATTGAATGGAAAACGGATGCTGCATTGCAGGTATGTGAAATAGAGGCGGACAAAGAATTACTGAAACGTGTCGTTGCTAATTTGCTGCAAAACAGCATGGTCCATAATGAGAACGGATGCCAGATCGATGTGTCTGTTGCTGCAAAAGGCGGCAGCTGCATGATCTGTGTGGAGGATAACGGGGAGGGTGTTTCTGATGAACAGATTGAAAAGCTTAATCATGTGCCACATTACATGGTCTGTGACACGAATGCGGATGGGCAGCAGCACGGACTGGGACTTTTGATCGTCAGGCAGGTCATAGAGGGACATGGCGGGAAAGTGACAATTTCCCGCGGCACATACGGTGGCTTCAAGGTGACATTGACAATTCCATGTGAAAAAATCACACATTTATCATAAATCTCTGTTATACTGTAAGTAAAGTACAAAATGGAGAAAAATGCCCGAGTGGGATGTGAGGTAGATCATATATGGAAAGTTTGAAGATTTTAGTAGTGGACGATGAGAGCAGAATGAGGAAGCTTGTGAAGGATTTCCTAACAAAGAAAGGCTTTGCTGTTATTGAAGCCGGAGACGGTGAGGAAGCAGTTGACAAGTTCTTTGAAGTGAAGGATATTGCATTGATCATTCTGGATGTGATGATGCCGAAGATGGACGGATGGCAGGTATGCCGTGAGATCAGACAGTATTCCAAGGTGCCGATTATTATGCTGACAGCCAAAAGCGATGAGAAGGATGAGCTGCAGGGTTTTGATCTCGGTGTGGATGAGTATATCACAAAACCATTCAGTCCGAAAATCCTTGTGGCCAGAGTCGAGGCCATTCTTCGAAGAAGCAATGCCCTGGCTGCAGATGATACCATGGAAGCCGGCGGTATTGAGCTGAATAAGGCTGCCCATGAAGTATTGATTGACGGCAAGCCTGTAGAACTCAGTTATAAGGAGTTTGAGCTGCTGGCGTATTTTATGTCCAATCAGGGTGTGGCCTTGTCAAGAGAGCGTATTCTAAACAATGTATGGAATTATGATTATTTCGGCGATGCCAGAACCATTGATACCCATGTGAAGAAGCTCAGAAGCAAGCTGGGAGCTAAGGGCGAGTATATTAAAACCATCTGGGGCATGGGCTACAAATTCGAGGTAGACCAGTAAGAGGCAGTATTATGTTTAGAAAAAAATCATTAAAGGTCAAATTATCGCTGATTCTCATCGGAATGGTATTGCTGATCTCTGTTTCGTCTGTACTGCTCAGCAATATTTTTCTGAAGCGGTTTTATCTGGCCAAGAAGAATCAGACGCTGATTACTACATTTGAGAAGATTGACGATATGTATGCAGCGGAGCTGCAGGAGAAAACCACAGAGTCGGGGGATGTCAGCAGCACAGATGAGAGTTCGGAAAGCTATGATATACCGGACAGCGGTATTTCCGATGAGCTTTATCTGCAGCTGGACAAACTGAGCCAGACAAGAAATCTGTCGGTTATTATTTACAGAGATATGAGCAGTCCGATTTTTGACTATATGCTCAAGAGCAATACGAAACTGCTTTTGTATTCTTCACTTGGTATGAATCAGAACAGCAAGGTGGAGAGCAGCAATA
>JBNMJG010000390.1:0-1627 GCA_050873705.1 Coprococcus sp.
CAGATCTCCGGCTTCAAGACCCGCTTCCATTGCCGGCGAGCCGTCTTCCACCTGAAGGATCTCACCTGAAATATAGCCATTCATGCCGATAATGATCAATGCACACACAAAGGCCATAATAAAATTAAAAAACGGTCCCGCCGCCACTACGGCCATTCTGGCCCACACAGATTTTGAATTGAAGGATCCGGGAACCACTTCTTCTGCTGTATCTTCTCCAAGCATCATACAGGCACCACCAAGGGGCAAAAGCCTTAATGTATATTCTGTTTCACCGCGGCGGACACCGAAAAGTTTCGGTCCCATGCCAACAGCAAATTCTTCAACAACAATGCCGTTTTTCTTTGCAACTATAAAATGTCCGAACTCGTGGAATATGACAATGATGCCAAATACAAGAAGTGCCACGATCAGCTTCAATCTACCACCTGCTTTCTATATAACGATAAGTCCACTGTTCAGTCTCAAGTATATCTTCAAGAGACGGATGGGCCATCCACTGATGGGCTGCCATACACTCTGAAATAATCTCAGGAATATCAAGGAAACGGATCTTCCTGTTAAGGAACATGGCCACCGCCTTCTCATTGGCTGCATTCAATGCTGTCGGCATACTGCCGCCCTTTTTCGCCGCTTCATAAGCAAGTGCCAATCCTCTGAAAGTCTTAAGATCCGGCTCTTCAAAGGTCAGTGTATGCAGCTTAAATAGATCCAATGCTTCCGACTGCAGTATTTTTCTTTCAGGATAAAAAAGCGCATACTGGATCGGCAGACGCATATCCGGTGTACCAAGCTGAGCGATCACCGCATGATCCTGAAATTCCACTGCTGAATGAATGACACTCTGTGGATGGACAACCACCTGGATCTGATCAAGATCAACACCGAAAAGCCATTTGGCCTCGATCACTTCCAGCCCCTTGTTCACCATTGTTGCTGAATCAATAGTAATCTTATGCCCCATGGACCAGTTCGGATGCTTCAGTGCATCTTCTACCTGTACATCTTTAAGTTCTTCCAGCGTTCTGCCTCTGAAAGGGCCGCCGGAAGCTGTCAGAAGAATTCTTCTGATGCCTGACGGATTCTCTCCCTTCAAAGACTGGAAAATCGCTGAATGTTCGCTGTCCACAGGCAGGATCTGCACATGATAATCTCTTGCCATCTGCATGATGAGATGACCTGCCGTAACTAATGTCTCTTTGTTGGCCAATGCAATATCTTTGCCGGCTTTGATGGCTTCCATGGTCGGACGGATACCGATCATACCCACAACGGCGGTCACCACAATATCTGCTTCCGGCAGTGTCACAGCTTCGATCATACCTTCCATGCCGGAAACAATCTTCACATCCAGATCTGACACTGCAATCTTTAATTCTGCTGCTTTCTTCTCATCCCAGACAGCGGCCACCACAGGATGATACTGTCTGATCTGCTGTTCAAGAAGAACAATGTTGGATCCTGCTGCCAGAGCGGCAACCTTCAGATCCTTTGAATGTTGAGAGACAACATCCAGTGTCTGTGTACCTATGGAGCCTGTAGACCCCAATATAGCAATATTCTTCAAAAAAATATCTTCCTTTCTTGCTCAGAACGCATCTCAGCGCCCTGATATAGAATGCAGGTC
>JBNMJG010000391.1:0-1606 GCA_050873705.1 Coprococcus sp.
CCTGCGATGCCTTTGATACAGGACACAGTTCCACATCTATATCAGCTGCCCTTGGTTATGCCAGGGCAAGAGATCTGAAGGGTGAGAACAGGACAGTTGTGGCAGTGATCGGTGATGGCTCCATGACAGGCGGTATGGCCTATGAAGCATTGAACAATGTATCGCACCTGAAGAGCAACATGATCATTGTTCTCAATGACAACAAGATGTCGATTTCAGAGAATGTCGGCGGGCTTTCAAGGCATCTGACGGCACTTCGGACAAGAGAGTCCTATATGGATTTCAAAATAGATGTTGAGAAGAAGCTCAAGCAGATTCCTCATGTGGGAGATTCCGTAGCCAGAAGTGTCAAGAAATCCAAGGATTCCATCAGACAATTGTTTGTAAAGGGCGGCTTTTTCGAGGATTTCGGAATCAAGTATATCGGTCCGATAGACGGGCATGATATTAAAGAGATGGTGCGGGTGCTGAATGCTTTGAAGAAGCTGAATGAGCCGGTGGTCATGCATGTGGTGACCCAGAAGGGACGCGGATATATACCGGCGGAGAAGAATCCTTCCGCTTTCCATGGAGTGGGAAGCTTTGATATAGCCACAGGAGAACCTTTAGCCGGCAAGAGTGTTTCTTATACACCCGTATTTTCAAAAACAATCTGTAAGCTCGGGAAGAATCATCCGGACGTTGTCACAATCTGCGCAGCGATGCCGGATGGTACGGGACTGACAGCCTTCAAGAAACATTTTCCGGACCGCTTTTTCGATGTAGGCATTGCAGAGCAGCATGCGGTGACATTTGCGGCTGGGCTGGCAGCAGGCGGTATGCGGCCTTTTGTAGCTGTTTATTCATCTTTTTTACAGCGTGCCTATGATCAGATTATCCATGATGTCTGTATACAGAATCTTCCGGTTGTATTTTGCGTGGACAGAGCAGGACTTGTAGGTGCCGATGGAGAGACACATCAGGGAATTTTTGATCTGTCTTATTTGTCGATGATACCGAATATGACGGTCTGTGCACCGAAGAATAAATACGAACTTTATGACATGCTGTGTTTTGCTTACCATTATAATGGGCCGATTGCCATCAGATATCCGAGGGGCGCTGCCTGTGAAGATTTCAAGGACATGCGTCCGCCGATTGTTTATGGTAAGAGCGAGCTGATGTTTAAAGGTGAGAAGGTTGCCCTTGCAGCGGTGGGAAGTATGGTTGAAACGGCTGTGAAGGTCCGTGAGAAACTGCAGGAAAAGGGCATCAATGCAACCGTTGTGAATGCGCGTTTTGTCTGTCCGCTGGATACAGAATGTCTGGATGCACTTGCTGCAGAGCATCAGTGGATCGTCACCATGGAGGAGAATGTCTTAAAAGGCGGCTTCGGAGAAGCCTGCGGTGACTACATTTTAGAGAAGCATGAAGATGTCCGGCTGATCCATATCGGTGTTCCGGATGTTTATGTGGAACATGGCGGTGTTGATCAGCTGAAAAAGACCCTTCATATGGATGCGGATTCTATTGTCGAACAGATCTGCATGGAAATGGACGAAGAATAAGGAAGTTTTCCGAATTTGAGAGACAGAGTTTGAGAGACAGAGTTTGAGAGGAATGGATA
>JBNMJG010000392.1:0-1600 GCA_050873705.1 Coprococcus sp.
GAGGGTAAATATATGACCGTGCTGCCGAATGCCGGTTATCCGACAGAACTCAGAGGCAGGACACTTTATTCTGAAAATGTTCCGTACTATGTAGAGATGATGGGCAGGATCGCATCCCTTGGTTTTGACATCATTGGCGGCTGCTGCGGAACAACACCTGAGCATATCAGGGGAATGCATGATCTGTTGATGAATGGTGTGAGACCGCCGAAGAAGCTGATGCCTGCTGTATATAGTGCAGATGGACAGAAAAATTGCTCCGAAGAGGCTGCTGAGGAGAAAACGGATTTCATACAGAAGCTTGAACGGGGAGAGAAAGTTTTTGTGGTAGAGCTGGATCCGCCATTTGATGCCAATGATACAAAACTCATGGATGGCGCTGCATTGCTCCGGGATATCAACGTGGATATGATCACTCTGGCGGATTCTCCGCTGGCGAGACCGAGGGCTGACTCCATCGCATCCGCGATCAAGATGCGCTACACAAGGCAGATGGAGGCAATGCCGCATATCAGCTGCCGTGACAAGAATATGATCGCTCATCGTGCCCAGCTCCTTGGTATGCAGATGAACGGGCTGCGTCATACATTGATCGTGACCGGAGATCCGATTGCCAGAGGGGACAGAGAGAGTATCAAGAGTGTTTTCAACTTTAATTCAATCAAACTGATGAAGTATGTACAGACCATGAACAAGGAAGTCTTTGGAAACCGCCCGATTTATTATGGGGGTGCGCTGAACCACAATAATGGCTCTATAGACAATATTGCAGCCAGAATGCGTCAGAAGATGGAAGCCGGTGCACAGTGGTTTCTGACACAGCCGGTTTATGGTCAGGATGATATTGACAGATTAAAGGAACTGAAGGAAAAGTCAGGCGGCAGGATCATAGCAGGTATTATGCCTCTGGTGAGCCGGAAGAATGCACTTTTTATTAAGAATGAGATGCCGGGGATTTATGTGCCGGATCATGTGCTGGAACAGTATGAGGAAGGTATGAGTCGTGAGGCTTATGAGGATGTGGCCGCAGCTATCAGTGTGGATTTGATGAAACGTCTGGAAGATGTATGTGATGGTTATTATATGATGACACCTTTTAATCGTGCAGCGTTGATCAAGCGGATTATTTTACAGGCGAAGAAGGAGTTAAGATAGATGACAAGAGAAGAATTTCAGCAATTATGCAGAGAGAAGATCGTTTTTCTGGATGGTGCCACGGGAACCAATCTGCAGAAGGCAGGTATGCCCACCGGTGTGTGTCCGGAGGCATGGATTCTGGAACATCCTGACACGATGATGCAGCTGCAGCGTGCTTACTTTGAAGCTGGCAGTGATATTGTACTGGCGCCTACTTTTACGGCAAACAGAATCAAATTGGATGAATATGGACTGGTGGATAAGATAGAAGAGATGAATCACCAGCTCGTAGCAATTTCCAAAAAGGCAGCCGGAGATAAAGGGCTTGTAGCCGGAGATATGACCATGACAGGCCGTCAGCTGGCCCCTATGGGAGACATGGGTTTTGAAGAGCTGGTGGATATTTACAAAGAGCAGGCGGGCTATCTGGTGGATGCAGGTGTTGATCTTTTTGTTGTTGAGA
>JBNMJG010000393.1:0-1590 GCA_050873705.1 Coprococcus sp.
AGGTAAAACAGGCCGTGTCTATGGTGCGCTGACATCTCTTCTCACAACCATGAAAGGCCTGCCTCTTGCTTACAATAAGGATATGCAGGAAGACAAAGAATTGACCTTCGATGCTATCGATACAGTCAAAGGCTGCCTGGCTCTGTTCAACGGCATGATCAAAACCATGCATGTCAACAAAGAAAACATGGCTGCCAGCAGCAAAAACGGTTTCACCAATGCTACAGATGCTGCCGATTATCTTGTAAAACACGGTGTACCATTCCGTGATGCCCACGGTATCATCGGACAGCTTGTTCTGATCTGTATCGACAAAGGTATCGCTCTGGATGACCTGCCTCTGGAAGAGTACAAGAAGATCAGTCCAGTATTCGAAGAAGACGTCTATGAGGCCATCAGCATGAAGACCTGCGTCAGCCTGCGCCAGACCATCGGTGCTCCGGGCCATGAAGCTATGCAGAAAGTCATCAATATCAACAGCCGCTATCTGGAAGAAAACTAAATACCAGCCTGTTCAGTATATGTTGAATCATAGCGATCCATTCTTTATAAAATAATCGAAAGCCGGATATTCACCCTTTATGCCTATGCATAAATGAATATCCGGCTTTTTATCTTATCTGTGTCTTCTAAAAATATCATTCCCTATCCAATCTGTCTCAATCCATCTATAAAGAGTTCCACTGCTCTTTGCTGTCTCTCTGTCAGTAAATTCCAGCGATCCAAATGCCGCTTCTGTGCTTCATTCAGATGGATCAGATCTTCCTGATCATAAAGAAACTCTGCCAATGTAATTCCATACGCCTCACATAAGCGTTCCAGTGTGGTCAACGAGGGGCAGGTCCCCCGCCGCATCATATTCGTCAAAGTTGACGATGAAATCTTCGCTTCCTTGGCCAGACGATAAACAGACCATCCCCTCTTCTCATTCAGTTTAATGATACGCTCTGCAATCTCCACACAGACAAACCTCCTTCCACCATCTATTGTTTCCACATCATACCACAAATTCTGACAAATGGGCGATTTTTCGACAAACAACTTTTAATTTCTTTTTTCTTTCAATATGCTATAATAGATTCAAATCGGGAGACGCTTTCCAGAGGATGTGAAGTCTCTCCATCTATTATCATCTTTTGTAAAAAGGAGGTTCCTTATGCACATTTTAGTCTCAGCTGCCACAGCCAGTGATCTGGCCGAAACGGCTGAACAATCCATCGATTATCTTCAGAAAATAATCGATTATGTGATCAGCAAAGCACATATTTTTGTCAGTGTGATGATCATTCTTATCATTGGATGGTATTTGACGAAGTTTGCCTGCAAAATCGTTCGCCATTCCCTTGATAAAACAAGGCTTGATGCCAGTGTAACAAGTTTCATCAATTCACTGACCAAGTTCGGACTAAGGGCATTGCTCGCCATTATTGTTATTAACAAGTTGGGCGTTGATACCACATCTCTGATTGCTCTGCTGACCTCCGCCAGTTTAGCTATCGGTCTCGCTGTTCAGGGCAGCCTTGCCAATTTTGCGGGCGGTGTCCTTCTGCTGATCATGAAACCTTTTGTCGTCGGCGATTATATCGATGA
>JBNMJG010000394.1:0-1585 GCA_050873705.1 Coprococcus sp.
CGTAATCGCCTGTAGCTTCTGCTTTGTCAAGCATGGACAGACGGTTGCTGTCTGAAAGTTCGCCTGAACGGTTCAGTGAGTAAGCAACATCTTCTGCTGTCATCTCACGGCCATCCTGATACTGACCTTTCTGGAATTTAACACCCTGGCGGATGTTGAACACATATGTGATACCATCATCTGAAACTGTCCAGTCTGTTGCCAGAGCCGGTACATATTCAGATAAATCACTGTTGTACTCGATCAGAGTATCACAGACCTCTTTGATAATCTGGCTTTCGTATGTACCGCTGTAGTGGATTGGATCCAGTTTGCTTGGAGAAGCGGATAAGGAAATTGTCAGTGTACCACCTTTGACCGGATCTCCTTCTGCTTCTGTCTGTCCAGATGCTGTTGTCTCAGATGCAGCTGCAGAACTGCTTTCTGCTGCTCCGGTTGTTTCTTTGGAACCGGAATTGCCGCAGGCTGCGAGAGAAACGCACATGGATGCAACAAGTGCAAGTGCTAAAATTCTTTTTTTCATCTTTTCTCCTCCTCGTGAAAAATTATAACTACTGATGTTCCTCCAGCCATCTCATGGCACACTCCGTATAAACAGCAGCCATTTTGTGGATTGCTTCTTCATTAAAAGTAACCCGGCAGTCATGAACACCATAATTATATCCTTCTTCCGTACTTCCTGTACCAAACCAGTACAGAACAGACGGCACTTTGACGGAAAGTGCTGAAAAATCTTCAGATCCCGTCATTCGCTCGATTGGCTGAGCCGTACCTTCACCGAGCAGATCATCAATATAACGGATGGTATCCGTCAAAAGCTGATCATCATTGTACATCGGCGGAATTCCTTCCCCGATGAAATCGATTTCGCATTCCGCACGAAATGTCCTGCATACCCCTTCACAGATATCAATGAGTCTCTGTCTTGCAAAAGCCTTGACATCCATATTCATCGTCCGGATCGTTCCCTGCAGAACTGCCTCAGCAGGCATAATATTTGCCGCCGTTCCCGCATGGATAGAACAAATTGTCAGGACAATCAGTTCATTCGGATTGATCTCTCTGCTGTTGATGGTCTGAAGGGCCAGCTGTATATGACAGGCCACATTGATGGGATCCACATTTCTGTGAGGTGCTGCACCGTGTCCGCCGATGCCTTTGACTTTAATTGTAAAGACATCACTGGAACCGCAGCCTGTTCCTCTTGTGTAGCCGGCCTTGCCAAGGCTGTCATGCAGCACATGGATTGCCATAGCTGCATCCACATGAGGATTCTCCAGAATACCGGCCGCGATCATGTCATTGGCTCCGTCCATGATCTCCTCCGCCGGCTGAAACATCAGCTTCACCTGCCCCTTCAGCTCACTTTCATGGGCTTTCAGAAGTTTTGCCGCCCCAAGAAGGGCGGATGTATGAAAATCATGTCCGCAGGCATGCATTTTCCCATTGATAGAACAAAACGGCAATCCTGTCTCTTCCTTCATCGGAAGTGCATCCATATCGCCGCGAATCAAAAAAGTCTTCCCACCATCAGGGCCGACAACTGCACTGATACCTGCTTTCCCGACCGCCTTGGGTTCATATC
>JBNMJG010000395.1:0-1580 GCA_050873705.1 Coprococcus sp.
ATCATGTCGAGGGACTTCTTGTCCACACCAACCGTTCCTGCAAGCTGTGGAGTGGTTTCATGGCAGAGATGAGTCGTCAGATCGGCGAGGCCTGTGATATCCCGGTTGTCAGCTTTGACGGTGACCAGGCAGATCCGAAGAACTTCTCTGCAGCGCAGTATGAAACACGTGTACAGGCATTAAGTGAAATGATGAACGCACAGTAAGGGGGATACCATTCATGGGACGAATTGAAGATATGATCAGCCAGTTAAATGCAATTGCAGAAAATCCTGCAAAAGCCATCGAAGACTATAAAAAAGCAACAGGAAAAGGTGCTGTCGGTGTTATGCCGCTTTATGTACCGGAAGAAATCATCCACGCAGCCGGTTATCTTCCTGTCGGTATGTGGGGCGCACGGAAAAAGGAAATATCCAAGGCAAGAACGTATCTGCCACCATTTGCCTGCTCCATCATGCAGTCCGTCATGGAACTGCAGCTGGAAGGGGTCTATGACATTCTTGATACCGTTATTTTCTCTGTTCCGTGCGATACATTAAAATGTATGAGCCAGAAATGGCACGGCAAGGCCCCGGCTATCGTTTTTACACACCCACAGAACCGTAAACTGGAAGCTGCTAACCGCTTTTTAACAACAGAATTTGAAATTCTGAAAAATAAACTTGAAAATTACCTTCATGTGACCATCACAGAAGAAGCCATGAATCAGAGCATCGCTGTCTATAATGAAAACCGCCGGGTTATGCGCGAATTTTGTGAGCTTTGCAATGATTATCCGGATATCATTGATCCGGTTCAGAGACATCAGGTGATCAAAGCCCGCTGGTTTATGGAAAAATCCGCACATACAGCCATTGTCAGGGAATTGATCACTGAAATAAAGAAATATGAAAAGAAGCCATGGACAGGCAAAAAAGTCGTTTTAACCGGTATATTACTTGAAGATGAAGTACTTGAAATTCTCAAAGAAAATGATTTTGCCGTTGCTGCAGACGATCTGGCCCAGGAATCCAGACAGTTCCGCCATGATGTTCCTGACGGCGGCAGCGCCCTCCAACGCCTGGCTGCATGGTGGCAGCAGTTAGAAGGCTGTGCTCTGGCCGGAGATACCAAAAAAGTCCGAGGACAGATGCTGATCAACAGTGTCCATGAACATCATGCCGACGCAGTTCTTGTCTGTATGATGAAATTCTGTGACCCGGAAGAGTTCGATTATCCGATTTACTATCAGGAACTGGAAAATGCCGGCATCCGAAATCTGATGATTGAAGTTGACCAGGAGTCCACCGCCTTTGAACAGATCCGGACACGTCTCCAGACATTTAAAGAAATTCTTTAAAACACTTTACTTTAAGGAAATTCTCTAAATATTTAACCCCTTTTTAAAAGCCTGAAGAATTGATTGCATGATTCTTCAGGCTTTTTACTAAAATTGATTATAAGCAGACAACTCCATTGTCTTATGAATCAGTGTCTTATGTGTCTCATAAAGCTCAGCCACATCCTCTGCCGTATAGAACTGACTGGTTTCTGACTGACAGCGGTACTCAAAATACTTTGTAATGAGTGCCATTAACTCC
>JBNMJG010000396.1:0-1567 GCA_050873705.1 Coprococcus sp.
CAGCCTTATTCTCCAAAAGTAAATGCTGTATCTGCTGCCATTCTTCCTCAGACAAAATCCCGTCCTGCATAAAAGAATCGCATAAGCGTAAATAGGCTGCCGGCTTCTCCGGTGCCTGTTCGATAGCCGCTATCAGCTTCTGTTCTGCCTCCTCCTTCTCACTGGTCTCAGCTTCCCTCAGATGATTCTTATATGAGATATCATCCATTCTGCTGTATAGGACTGCCGTCATCCCATACGCCATCAAAAAAACAGTAATACCTCCCAATACCAATCTTCGGAGCCGCAAAAAATTCGCTCTGATTCCTTCACTGCCGGAAAAACAAAGGGCTTTTCGGATCTCATCCCAATCACAGCGTTTCTTCGGATCTGTCTTCGTGCAGCTCTCAATCAGTCGATTCAAACGTCTGATCTGTATCTTCTGACAGCGCATCCCTCTGCTCCCCGATGTTGTATTCAACCACAAAAATTCACTTAATTTCTTAAAATGAAATAGATTCTCCGACGGATCCTCTCCTGTTAAAAGAAAATGCATCAGCACGCCAAAGCTATAAACATCTGTCCATGGCCCCGGACCACAGCTGCGGCTGTACTGTTCTGGAGGCGCAAATCCCGGTGTTCCTATTCCTTGTTCGGTGATATCTTCCCCCAGATAGCAGGCTGAACCGAAATCAATCAGATATACCCTTCCCTTCTCGTCAATCATCACATTCGACGGCTTCAGATCTCTGTATATCATCTGATGCACAGACAGATACTCAAGACTCTCTGCCAGCTGTATCATCCACGGCAATACGTCATCCGCCTCAAAGCCTATCCCCACATGCTGCAGCTGTTCTTCCATCATCTCAGACAATGTCCGGCCCTCAATATAGGTCATCACCAGATAGACACATTCATCCTCTTCCCATACCTCCCTGACATCAGGAAATGCAGGATGTTCCACTGCCGACAGCATCTGCGCTTCCCGGTGCAGTGCCGCAGCCGATAACGCATCAGCACCGGAAACTTTCAATGCATAGTACCTGTTGTCTTCAAGGCACCTGACAAGATAAACCTGGCCTAATCCGCCCCTTCCAAGAAGGCCCTGTATCTCATAGCCGTTATGACTATCTAATAACTGTTCCGGCAATTATCATCACCATCCTTGACCTTATCATGACCTGATTAAAACAACGATCATCCTCATACTTTCTCTTATTTGATGGATCTTTTATTCAATTTATCTCTTGTATCATGGGAGTCTGTGCCTGCATTAGAAACGGCAGACAGCTTTATCAGAAGTGAAATATTGACGGTATTATACATCATTTTCAGCTTACCGCCAAGACTTTTTGACACTCTTTTTTCTTAAGTTTTTATAAAACCAAATATCACAATCGTATACCAGTTTTCGACATCTCCATACCAGTTTTCTCTCTGCCTTGCAGGCATGGACTTTGACTCATTCATCGCACAAAAAAAGAATCTCCGACAGATTTCTCTGCCAGAGATTCTTTCTTCTTATTAATCTAAATTTCTTTATATCTGTTACAGCTGCCAGCCTGCCGCCTGCATCTGTGTCTCA
>JBNMJG010000397.1:0-1565 GCA_050873705.1 Coprococcus sp.
CTCATCTCATTGCCGATATTGATCTCTCTGACCTCATCCAGCAATGAAAACTTGGAGCTCTGCAAAATCGGCAGATACTTCTGCCTGATGACAAACATATACTTGTCCTTCTCCATCTTGTTGACAATGGCATCATAATTCTGCATATACTTGGTAATCTTTCGTTCTACCAGTGCAGACAGCAGAGACCTTCTGACCTCCTCTGTGCTGTTTAATGCCTCTTCATAATTGTCCACAAGAATGATACCGCAGATCAGCTTCTGATTCTGGATCTCTTTTCTGGACATCTGGATCTCTGTCTCATCAAACAGATAAAAAGCAAATAACTGATATGCCTCCGGCTGCAATTCCACAACCTTGTTGTCCATGGCAAAATCATCAATGCAGACCTTCATAATCTCGGCTTTATAATACCGTTCCTTATACCGGATATGGGCATACTTCTTCTCTTCCTCATCATCAGGAAGCATCTCCGGTTTAATATCCGGAATCAATGTGCTGATATTCTTCATATCAACAAATTCGCCAGTTATCTCCTTCATACAGGAATTCGCCCACAAAAGCTTCCCTGTCTCATCCAGAATCGCATAGGGGATCTCCAGATCATGGATCAGATTATGCTGAACCTGTGCAAACTCGATGGCGAAATTAACCAGCTCATCCACAATAGACGGTCTCAAATAAATGTAGATCACAACCGCTGCTGCCACATACAGAACAAAGCAGGCAGTCATCAAAAGGCCCGCACGGTAATCTACCAGATACATCAGAACCGCTGCCACAAGCAGCAGCCCGCTTAAGAATACCGGCCAGCGCATGTACATATTCAGCCGTCCTTTAAGTTTGACCTTCTTATTCATACGATAACCTCTTAAAAACACTATAAAACTCAATATGTTATGATATGTTGAAGAACTCCGTCAAAAGGCAGAATCCCACTTATACGCTCTAGTATACCATTTCCCGCCCTTTCCGTAAAGCATTATTCCACCCATGCACCCTTCCTACCTGAGATAATCACTCAAAATCCCCACAAACCACCAAAACTGTGGTATACTTCAAAATATAATGCATCGGTTATCTTCTGCTGCACGTGTTGGCAGCGAAAGCGGCCTGCGTTGAAACATTTTCTTTGTACACTGTGCGAAATTTCTGATGTTTCGCAATCACTATTATTTATTGAAGAAAGGAAGAATTTTATGAACACAGCAATTTTCTTTGCAGATGGCTTCGAGGAGATCGAAGGTTTAACGGTTGTAGACATGTTTAGAAGAGCCGGTATTCCGATCCAGACAGTCTCTATTTCAGACTCTCTGACCGTTACCGGCTCCCACGATATCAAAGTTCAGGCTGACTGCCTGCTTAAAGATTTTGATTTTAATACAGTAGAAATGCTGATCCTGCCGGGCGGTATGCCGGGTACAACGAACCTCAGCAAATGTGAACCCCTTTGTGATGCACTGATGCAGTTTTCCCGTCAGGGCCGCTATCTGGCTGCTATCTGTGCAGCTCCAAGCATTCTCGGCGGACTCGGTATCTTAAACGGCCGTGTAGCCACATGCTAC
>JBNMJG010000398.1:0-1559 GCA_050873705.1 Coprococcus sp.
ATGCCGGACAGGTCATCTGCCATGATATCGGATTTGATCCTGCTGCAGGAAAGGCCATCGGTCTGCAGTACATCACTTATACAAAAGAGGACTGTAAAAGACTGTCCAAACGCCTTGCGGATTCCAACAAAGGAACTTACGGCCATGTACTGATTATTGCAGGAAGCAAAAATATGGCCGGCGCCGCTTATTTTTCTGCACTGGCTGCTTACAGGATGGGTGTGGGTCTCGTAACCGTCTATACCCCTGAAAGCAATCGGTGCATTCTCCAGCAGCTATTGCCTGAAGCCGTTCTCAAAACATACCCGGATACACAGGAAGATTTCTCTGCGCTTCCGGATATGTTGAAAAATTATCAGGCCATCGTTCTCGGTCCCGGACTTGGTCAGAGCCCCGCAGCCGAAAATATTGTCAGAACAGTAACAACTTCCGCTTGTCAGGTTCCGCTGATCATTGATGCAGATGCGCTGAATATTCTTTCAAAAAATAAAAAATGGCTGTCAGAATCCACGATTCCGATTGTCATTACGCCGCATATGAAGGAACTTTCACGGCTGACTGGCCATAATATCCAATATCTTAAAGAAAATTTAGTACAAGTTTGTGAAGCATTTACGCGTGAATATGGTGTAATATGTATTGCGAAAGATACAAGGACCATGATTATTGATAATTCTGAAACAATATATATCAATTTATCAGGCAATAACGGCATGTCTACCGGCGGCAGCGGTGACATTCTGACAGGAATGATCGCAGGTCTCTGCGGACAGCACATGCCTTTAGACAAAGCAGCCCGCCTGGGTGTCTATCTACATGGACGTGCAGGTGATATGGCTGCATCCAGCAAAGGATTTCATTCAATGACAGCTTCTGATGTTTTAAATGCTATCCCTGAATTATTGAAAGAGATCACTATGAACTAAAAAGCAATGCTTAATTTGGAGGGAAATATGAAAAACACTTATCGTGCCTGCGCCGAGATTAATTTAGACGCACTGAAACATAATATACAGGAGATCCAGGCTGTTCTCGGTGATACAAAGCTTATGTGTGTCATCAAGACAAACGCCTACGGCCACGGTGCAGTAGTCCTTGCCCGTGAACTTGCAGCCATGGGGGCTTACGGTTTTGCCGTTGCCACCGTTGATGAAGGTATCGAGCTGCGCAACAACGGTATTATCCAGCCGATTCTTGTTCTCGGTTTTGTCGCAAAGGAGCAGTATGCGGATATGATCACCCATCATATCATGCCGGCTATTTTTACATACAGTATGGCCAAAGATTTCGATGCTGTTGCCAGCTCCATGCATACCGTTGCCGATGTTCATATCAAACTTGATACAGGTATGAGCAGGATCGGTTTTAAATCCGATGAAGAGAGTGTTGACGCCACTGTCCAGGGTATTGTTATGATGGATTCTCTTCTCAAGAATATCCGTATCGACGGTATTTTTACTCATTTTGCATGTGCTGACTGTGAGAACGATCAGATGACATTTGAACAGCTGAAGCGTTTTGACAATGTGATCGAACATCTTGAAGCCAACGGCGTGCAC
>JBNMJG010000399.1:0-1556 GCA_050873705.1 Coprococcus sp.
CTCCCAATTTTGAAAGGACTGGGAAATGAAGGATTATAATTCTTCTGAAAGATATTTTTCCTTATTATAGACCGGCATAATGATAGATACGATGGGCACGGTGATTCCCCCAGTAAAAATGTGAGTGTACGGGCACACTGATGTTTCATCAGCCACAGCTGGATTTTTAATTTCAGGGACACGTCAGGCATCCTGAAATGGTCAAACAGATCCGCCTGATGAAGATCCTTTAGGACATTCCGGATACAGGTCTCCTGTCGTTCCATGCGGATGACATGGCAGGCATAATAAAGCAAATGCAATTGAAGCTGCCGCCGGAAATCATAGTCACTTCTGTATGAAAAATAATTTTCAAGATACCGGTTCATCCTTTTATAGACGTTCCAGGCACCGGGACGACGGCTTGTTGTAATGGTGCCGGGATTTTGAAAGTAATTATAAAATCCCATGGATTTCAGGTAAAAAAAACGTCTGGCATGGTAACCGGCCATCGCGCTGAAAAGATTGTCTTCTGACCATGGGATATCATCGGCAAAGGTCAGATGGTATTGGTTTAGAAATTTCCGGCTGTAAAGACAGTGCCAGACAGAAAGCAGCGGCCCGTAATCCAGATTTTCACCCATGATCAATGAAGGATACAGGTACTTGATGATATCTGCTTTCTCATATAGTCCGGGATGGAGGGATGTTGTCATCAGCCGACGATTTCCTGTTTGTAAAACACGGATATAGTCGCACATGACAATATCTGCATCAGATGTTTTGGCAGCTGTCAGCATAATAGCAAACATATCCGGTGCGGCAGCATCATCTGAATCTGCAAAACCGATATAATCCCCACGGGCGGCAAAAAGACCGGCATTTCTGGCACTGCTGAGTCCGCCGTTGGCTTTATGGATGACCCGGATATTGTCTGCACATGCAGCCAGTTCATCACAGATTTTCGGACAGTTGTCCGGTGAACCGTCATCAACCAGAATGATCTCATAATTTTCACAGGACTGTGCCATCAGGCTTTTGACGCAGCGCCGCAGATAGGGTTCTGTTTTGTAAACAGGGACAATGATACTCAGGTCCACGCTGTCACCTCCCATGTCAGAAAATGATCGGACTCACAGGGGAGTCTTCGAATAATTGATCGATTTTCAAAGCTTCCTTTTCGTTGGAAAGATCTTTGGACTGACAATGCCGGATCAATGCCAGCTGTTTTCCCGGCTCACCCAGAAGCCTTGCAATACCCTCTGCACAGCCCTCGTTATCCAAGGGAACGATCATCCCGTCGATACCGTCTTTTAATTGACTGCCTGCTGTAGGAAAACGGGTAATGACAACGGGCTTATGCAGGATCTGTGCTTCTCTCACTGCAATGGATTTGCCTTCATACCGGGAGGGCTGGACATAGAGATCGCAGTGCCTGATGTAGGGATAAGGATTCGTCTTTTCTCCCAGCAAAAAGACATTATTTTCCATCTGTGCTTCACATATCCGGTCTTCGATGAGAGATTGGTCACTGCCGAAACCGATGATGTACCATTTGACAGGCCAGCCGGCATGAA
>JBNMJG010000400.1:0-1531 GCA_050873705.1 Coprococcus sp.
AATTTTCTGTATCATGTCAACGGGTATGAAGCGTGGTTATGACGGCGTCTGCCTGACATGGTGGGACAAGGTCTTTACTGAAATTGCACTGGTTGTGATGATTGCAGTGGCAGCAGCCCTTGTGATGGTGATCCGCAGATTGCTGAAGATGGATGGTGATATGTACCGCTATGGCGCAGCCGGACTTGCGGTTGTGACTTATGGCTGGATCATCCGTTCTTATTTTAGTATTGTCAGACGTATCAAAGCAGGCCGTCTGCTGAGATGTTCGATCATCGGAACGATTGTAGGCGGTATTGCACATGGTATCGGCAAATTGCCGTCTCCGTTGAATGTGATCGTCGGAGCGATTGTTCTGATTGCCATCAACGGCGGATTGATTTATGGTGTTATTTTCCTGAGACAGTATACCGTTAAGGGTATTCCGATCATGTTTATTGCTGCACCGGTTGTCTTTATTATTGAGCTTCTGGCACTGCTTGTACATAATGGCGGCAGTGATGAAGATGAGGAAGAAGCGGAGGCTGATTCCGATACAGCAGATGTAAGTGCAGCGAAGAATGTGGGCGAAGAAGAACATTCAGATATTCATAAAGAACCTGTGCAGGGCGAGACAATGGATTGGGAAGCACTGGATCTTGGTAAGGCCATTGCGGAAGCAGAGAAGAAGCAGTCTTCGAATGAGCCTTCAAGGAATATTCTTCAGGAAGAGACAGTGATGAACATTCAGACTTCTGTACCGGGATTTGGCAGTGAACGTGTGAGTGCTTCTCAGAAGACAGAAGTCCTTTCTGTGGAGGATGTAGAGAAGGCACTTCGTGCTTCAGGTCTGACACCGGATATTCATGAACCGGAAACAGACAGCATCCACCGTATTGAGGTTCCGGCTGCTGATGAGGCGCCAACGGAGGAAACCCTGGTTGCAAAGCCGGTTGAAGAGAAGAAGGCGGATGCACAGTCGTCAGAGACTGTCAGTGAGCAGACAGTTATACAGCAGCCGGTTTTGGATGCTGTCGATGAAGGCAGAGTTAATTTTGTTCAGCTCAACAAGGATGTCCGTAAGGAATTCAGATCAGCATTGAAGGCCAGAGGTGTGGGCGTTACAGTACGTGCACCTGAGAAACCGGTGATTATCGATATTGACCGCAATAGCCTGAAGATGATCATTACAGATATCTTTACACAGATTGAGCGTTTCACAGCAGACAATGCAAGAGCTTATGTGGAAGTTTACAGACAGGACGGCAAGGTTGTCTACATTGTCAAGATTCCTGTAGCGGAAGAGAAGTTATCAGAAGCTCAGATGGCAGCAGCCGGTGACAACAGCTTTGACAATGCAAGAAAGATTGTTGAAGCCAATGCAGGACGTTTCGTTGTTACCCTTGACAATGGGGTACTGAAAGCCGGCATGATGATCGATGCTGCTGAATAAGAAGCAGAACGGACATATGGAATTTTAATAAAAATGGGATTCGGAAAGAGCAATTCGAGGAGAAAAGCTCTTTTCGGATCCCATTTTTTGATGCATGGA